>DATDHP010000276.1:0-4579 GCA_036521515.1 Vicinamibacterales bacterium | reverse complement strand
CTAGAGCTCGCGGGTCATCTCGATCATCGTGCGGCGGAACCCAAGGGCTGTGAAGAGACGTTGCGCCACGTCGTTCCGATCGGCGGTCCCCAGCACCACCCGTGGCATCCCGCGCTCCCGAAGCCATTCGATCGAACGCTCGATCAGCGCCGAGGCGATGCCGGCCCGTCGTCCGCGCTCGTCCACCACGATGTCGTGGATGAACCCGGCCTCATCGCGCAGTTCCTTCCACGAATGTGGCTCGATGCCGGCATAGACGTAGCCGAGGACCTCGCCGCCCCGCTCGGCGACGAAGACCGCCACGTCGGTCCGACGGAGCTGCGTGCCGAGGAACCAGGCATAGCCTTCCTCGGCATCGTCTCCGGGTGCGATGAAACGCTGTGGGTCGAAGTCGTAGTGCGTGCGCAGCAGCAGCGCACCGAGGCGCCCCAGCGCCGGCAGGTCGGCGATGACCGCTTTGCGGATTACGACGTCATCGTGCACGGTCGAACGTCACTCCCCGCCGCAGGCGCGGCAGGGACATTATCTCGTGACGGGCGGAGGGGCGGCGCCGCGTCTGGCACCGAACCGGATTTCGGATCCCGCCGCCGGCGCGCAGGCCGCCCACAGTCACATGCTGTTCGTCCCCAGTGGCCGTCGGCAGACTCGCCGAGCGCCGGACCGAGCGCCCAATATGGATTGTCTTGCGCAGCCACGGGCCGCGGAGGCGCGGCGACGCGGAGCAGATTTGTGCCCTAGGTTCTCCGCGGTCCAGCGTCTCCGCGGCTTGTCTCAAGGTGAAAAGCGCGTCAGTTGTGGACGCCCG
Organism: Vicinamibacterales bacterium; assembly: GCA_036521515.1. Lineage (GTDB taxonomy): Bacteria > Acidobacteriota > Vicinamibacteria > Vicinamibacterales > UBA2999 > Gp6-AA40. Next base: position 3,774 of record DATDHP010000276.1, on the reverse strand, counting down.
GCGCTTCGTGGCCCGTTCGCGCGACGTACTCGGGGTAGGACCCCGGGTACAGGTGAGGATGTGTGTCCGCGCCGGATTCGCCGCCCACCTCCACGACCCGGTTGCTCAACGCGCGCAGAAACGCCCGGTCGTGCGACACGAACAGCATCGTTCCGTCGAAGTCGCTCAGCGCGTCGATGAGCATTTCCTTCGTCGCGAGATCCAGGTGGTTGGTCGGCTCGTCGAGCACGAGGAAGTTCGGTGGATCCAGCAGCAGCCGCGCCATGACGAGGCGGGTCTTCTCGCCGCCTGACAACGCCTTGATCTTCTTGTCCACGTCGTCTCCGGAGAACTGGAAGGCTCCGGCGAGGTTGCGCAGCACGCCGATCGACTCGTTCGGGAAGTCCTTCTGCAGCTGCTCCTCGATCGTCAGGTCCGGGTCGAGCAGATCGAGCGCCTGCTGGGCGAAGTAGCCCATCCTGAGGCTGGCGCCCAGCTTCACCTCGCCGGCGTCCGGCGGCAGCACGCCGGCGACCATCCTGAGCAGCGTGGTCTTGCCGGCGCCGTTCTTCCCCATGACGCACCACCGTTCGCCCCGGCGAATCGTCATGTTCAGGTGGTCGTAGACCGTGCGGCGGCCATACGACTTGGAGACGTCATCGAGGACCACCACGAGATCGCCGGATCGCGGCGGCGGACGGAAGTCGAACTTCACGACGCGGCGCCTCTTCGGCAGCTCGATCTTCTCGATTTTCTCCAGCGCCTTCACGCGGCTCTGCACCTGCGCCGCCTTCGCCGCGTGCGCCGCAAAGCGTTCGATGAACCGCTGCTCCTTGGCGAGCATCGCCTGCTGGCGCGCGTAGGCGGCCTCGCGGTTCGCCTCACGGATGCCGCGCTCGCGCTCGTAGAAATCGTAATTCCCGGAGTAGACGGTGATCTCGCCCGCGTCGATCTCGGCGATCCTGCCGGCCACGCGATTCATGAACTCGCGATCGTGCGACGTCATGAGGAGCGCGCCGGGAAGCGTTTTCAGAAACTCCTCGAGCCAGATGATCGATTCGATGTCGAGGTGGTTGGTCGGCTCGTCCATCAGCAGGACGTCCGGCCGGCCGAGCAGGACGCGCGCCATCGCGACGCGCATCTTCCAGCCGCCCGACAGCGCGCCCACGTCGCCGTCGATACGCTCGTCCTCGAAGCCGAGCCCGTGCAGGACCTCGCGCGCCTGCGCCTCGAGGCCGTAGCCGCCAAGGTGGTCGTACTCCTCCTGCACTTCGCCGAAGCGCGTGAGAATGCGATCCAGGGCGCCGGCCTGCGCTGGGTCGGCCATCGCCCGCTGCAGCGCCTCTAGCTCGTGATGCAGGTCGCCGAGGCGGCCGCTGCCGGCGATCGCCTCGTCGAGCACCGAGCGGCCCGACATCTCCTCGACGTCCTGCCGGAAATAGCCGATCGACAGCCTTTTCGGTACGGAGACGTCCCCTTCGTCAGGGGATTCCTCTCCCGCGATCATGCGGAACAGCGTCGTCTTGCCTGCGCCATTCGGCCCGACGAGGCCGACCTTCTCTCCAGGATTGAGCTGGAACGAGGCCTCGACGAACAGCACCTGTCTGCCGTACTGCTTGCTGACGCGGGAGAAGGCAATCATCAGATCAGCATGTGACCGTGCGCCACGAGCACGGCCCGCCCGCCGACCTTGACGTCGGTGATCGCGTCGCGTGCGCCGGTAATCGCGATGTGGATCCTGCTCGGGCGTCCCATCGCCACGCCCTGCATGCTGATGATGTGCCGCGCCTGGCCGCCTTCGACGAGCCCGTGCCGCACGAGGTAGCAGCCGAGCGGGCCGCTCGCGCCTCCGGTTGCCGGATCCTCGACGACGCCCAGATCGGGGGCGAACATGCGGCTGTGCGCCGCCGCCGGCCTGGTGAAGGAGAACAGGAAAATCGGCAGCTGCAGTCCGGCGCGCTCGCGCAGCCGGCGGAACGCGGAGGCGTCGGTCACCGCGCGATCGACGGTCGCCATGTCGCGCAGCGGGACGAGCAGAAACGGCACACCGCACGATACGACCTGGATCGGCAGCTCCTCGACCAGGTCCTTTTCCTCGAGCCCGATCGCCGCCGCCACGTCGGCGCGATATCGCACGGGCGTTTCGAATATCGGTCGGCGCTGCGTCATCCACGCAAAATGCAACCGGTCGCCTTCCCACTCGAGATCGACGGGCACCGGTCCCACGCCGAGCTCGCAGACGAAGCGCGGCGCGCCGGGCGGAATCAGCCCGATGTGCGCCAGCGCGAATGTGCTCCCGATCGTCGGGTGTCCCGCCATCGGCAGCTCCGTCCCCGGCGTGAAGATCCGGATACGCGCGTCGGTACCGGGCGTCTCGGCGGGCAGGATGAACGTCGTCTCCGAGAAGTTCATCTCGCGCGCGATCCGCTGCATGCGCTCGCGCGGCAACGGGCCGCTGTCGAGGAACACCGCGAGCTGGTTGCCCGAGAGCGCCTCGTCCGTGAAGACGTCATAGTGAAGATACGAAAGTGGCAAATCCGAGCTCCCAAAGGCCGACCTTCAGGTCGGCCTACGACACTGCCGGCTGCCAGCTACTGTCTGAGCCGCAGCTTGCGCCCGACGGCAAGGCCCACGTGATACGCGCCTTCCTGCTGGAGCCACACGTGGCGCGCGTGGTTGTCGGCGAGCTCGACGATCATCGAACGCTTGTCCTCGGGCAGCGCCGCCGCAATCTGCTCGACCAGCTCCTCCTGCCGCTGGATGTCCACGGGCGCAAACAACTCGTCCTCGTGGATGGCCTGCAGCAGGTCTTCGTACTCGTCCTCGCACTCGTCTTCGGTGTCGGAGAACGACGGCACGTGCCGGAGCTTGCCATCGAGCTCCAGCTTCTCCGCGCAGCGGTCCGCGAGCTGCAGTAACTCGTCTGACGTCGGCATCACGCAACCTCCGGTCATGTGATTCGTGATTCGTGATTCACGGATCGCCCGCACCGATCGCGTCCCGGTCACGAATCAATCACGAATCACCAATCACGAATCACGAATCATCGAGGCCCGTCTCTTCCTCTCGACGAGACCGGGCGCCTGCTCAGCAGCTTCGCGCGCCAGGAACCCCATTTTCGGATGTGACGCTTCGAGGTCGATCGAGATACCCTGCTGCCGCAGCTCCTCGCTGGTGGTCGGGCCGATCGATGCGACGACCAGCTTCGACAACCCGTCGCGCACGCCGTCCTCGAGCCCCATGTCGGATGCCACCTGCAGCAGGTGCACCACCTGCGTCGCCGTGGTGAAGATCCCGACGTCCAGCTCACCCCGCGCGAGGGCGTTGACGGCGGCGCGCAGCGGCTCGATGTCCTCTGGCAACGCCCAGCGATAGACCGGCACCCGCGTCACGCGCGCGCCACGTGCCTCGAGTCCCTGCAGCAGGTCGGGATTGGCGGCGCCGTACTCCTGCACGGCCACGCGCAGGCCCTGCAGCTGTCGCTCGCCTGTCTTCGCGTCGATCGCGGCGAGCAGCTCGCGCCAGGTGTTCGGTTCCGGCGCGGCGACCCACGGCTGGATCTGCAGCTCCCGCAACACGGCCAATGGCTTGGGGCCGCGCACCGCGACGTTGGTGCGGGCGAGCGCCGCGACGAAGGCGTCACGCCTGCCGACGTGATCGACGGCCGCGAGCAGTGCGCGCGTGCCAACGCCTGTGAGCAGGATGACGAGATCGAGCTCGCCGCGCGTCAGGCCGTCGGCAAACGCGAGCGCCTCGGGATTGGATTCGAGGGGAATCTCACGCAGGGCGGGGGCG
>DATDHP010000275.1:0-19426 GCA_036521515.1 Vicinamibacterales bacterium | reverse complement strand
CAACAGTGGTGAACGGTTCGGCGGCGGCGCAGGCGGGGCTGAGGGCGGGCGACGTCATCATGGCGGTGAACGAACGCCGCGTTCAGGACGTCGCCGACGTGACGCGCGCCGTGCGCGAAGCGAAACCCGGCACGGCGCTCGACATGCGCGTGCTCCGCGACAAGAAGGAAGTGACCGTCAAGGTCATCGTCCCCGAACTCGTCACCGAGCCGCAAACGATTCTGCCGGTCTGAATCGGGATTCGGGATTCGGGATTCGGGATTCGAAGGTCGGGGATTCGGGACTGGGGTTCGATCGAATCCCGAACCCCAAATCCCGAATCCCGGATCAGAATCGCTGCGCGAACGACAACGAGACCCGCTGGAGTCGGGCGTTGCTCTACGAGCCAGTGGCGGCTGCAGAGGGGGCCTGGTTGTGGCCGTCGCCGGGACTTGCGGCCGGCCATGCCACGACGGCCGTGGCCAGCTGCGCGGCAAGCATTGCCGTGAGGGCGCGCGCATCCGCGTCTTCTTCGCGACCGTGCCGCACCTCGGCCGCGAGCACGCCAATGCAGGTGTCGGGGCCAAACATCGGCGCGACGACCGCCCCGTTGGACATCGGGTCGCCGGGGACTGCCTTCAGCTGCCCGCTCCGCCACGACGCGGCCGTCGCGTTGTCGGCGTTGCGGCCGATCGGCCCAAGGCGGCTGACGACACGTGGATCGTAGCCGTGCGCGGTGACCGCGAACAGTTCCTCTCCCGCACTCATCCACACGATGAGACCCGATGCGTCGAGGACGGTGGCGGCGCGGGCCAAAAGCCCTGGGAGCTCGGCGGCCCTGGTCATCCGCGAGATGGCCGTGCACACATCTGCCGCGGCTCCGAGATCCAGGGGCGGACGAACGGGCGCCGTGAGTGCCGGCGTCATTCGATTATCGTTCTGGATCGACCGGGTGGCCTCGACGGCGAGTGGCAATGAATCAAGCCGGGCGGCGGGCGTGCGCACCAGAAGCAGGAGTCCCACGAGCCAGATCAGCGCTCCGGCTCCGAGCGCCGTCCACGTCTGCCGGACCAGCGCTGCCCGCTCGGCGCCGAACGCCGCGCGTTCCGCGTCACGGATACCGCGCAGTTCCTTTGCGGCGGCGTCGATCGCACTGCGTCCGTCCGAGAAGATCAGGTCGGCGGCGATGAGGTCTTCGCCGAACCGCAGGTGCTCGCGCACCTGCGAGTCGAGCCGCAGGAGATCGCGTGTCGCATCCGTAACCGCCTGCAGGGCGCCGGCGGCCTCCATCGCACGCACGCGCGACCTGACGGCCTCGACGTCGCCCGAGAGCTGCCCGACAAGCGAGGAGACGCGCGCGAACCAGGTGTCGTCCGGCTGTCCGGGCGCGACATAGGCCTGCTGCGCCGCGACGATATCGCTCGTCGTCGCGATCATGCGCTCGAATCGGGCGTCGAGATCCTGCTCCGCTCCCGCCAGCGTGATGACCCGCCGCTGGAGGTCCCACGTCATCACGCCAGCCACGACTCCGACCAGGAGCAGCACGATGAACAGGATCAGCCGGCCATGTCGCGACCGCATGGGCGACAGGATAACGTAGGACAACTCTCAACTCCCAATTTCGCGCCCGATCACCCGGCCCAGACACCGCGTCCGTAACACGAACGTAACATTGCTGTAACACATGTAAAATCTGGCTCCGGTAGTCTGCAGTAGATGCGTGGATTGCCATGCAGCCGAGCTATGCCACGTGTTCGGGCCGTTGTCGGAACCTTGTCCACTCTCGCTATTCTCGTCGGGCACCCTCCTTTCGCATACGGGCAGTCCCCCCAAACGGAGCAGGCCAACGGCTCAGCAAATGCGCGGACGCAGACCGGCGGGAACGTCGGAGAGGGGCCGTCGACCTACGACAGGATTTGGAAATTTGCTGAATGGTACAGCAATGACTCGAACCCCGTCGTCCAGAGAGTGTTGTTCAGCGGCCGATACCAGCACGAATTCGCAGCGATAGACAGCGACGAAGGCGATCTGGACGAGTGGAACGTCCGTCGGATGCGGCTTGGTCCGAGGGTGACGTTTTTCCGCACGGTCACGCTTCACGGCGAGGTCGAGCTGAACCCACAGGAACGAGACCCGCTCTACGTGCGGTTCACCGACTTCTACGTCCAGTGGACCAAGAGCGGCCGTCTCGCGGTGACCGTCGGCAAACAGGGCGTCCCCTTCACGATGGACGGCGCCACATCGTCGAAGGAGCTCATCGCCATCGATCGCAGCAACCTGACGAACAACATGTGGTTCCCGCAGGAATACATTCCCGGCGTGAGCGTCTCCGGAAAGATCTCGCAATGGATCTACCGTGCCGGGGCTTATTCGTCGGGCGAAGCGAACCGTGAGTTCGGGGAATTCAGCGGAGGGACGTTTACGCTCGGCGTTCTCGGCTACGATTTCGCCGCCCCGCTTGGCGTGAAGGAAGCGCTGCTGACCGGCAACTACGTGTACCAACATCCCGATGCGGACAACACCTTTACGCGACCGCTCGAGCACGTGACGTCGATCAACTTCAAGCTGAACGCGGGCCGGTGGGGCGCGCACACGGATTTCTCGGCGGCATCCGGCTATCTGGGTCAGAGCGACCTGTGGGGCATCATGGCCATGCCGTTCGTCAACGTCACCGATAAATTCCAGATTGTCGGACGGTATACCTTGCTGGACAGCGACAATCCAAACGGAGTGCTGCTCGGAACGTACGAGAACCGTGTGGTCAGCGGGCGAGGCGACCTCTACAACGAGGGATACCTGGGCGCGAACTATTTCTTCTATGGCCACAAGCTCAAGCTGCAGAGCGGCCTCCAGTATGCCGACATGAACGACAGCGCCGCCGACGGCGGCAGCTATTCGGGCGTGTCGTGGGTCAGCGGAATCCGAGTGGGTTGGTGAGGTGTTCGCTCTGCGTCAGTAAACAGGAAGGTACGGCGTCAGCCACTGCGCGATGACGGTGAAGCGGTTGGTGAAAATGAGCACACCAATCGCGATCAGCAGCGCGCCCGACGCGAGCTCGATTTTGTGGTAGTGACGGCGAATCTTCGCGAACGCGGCAAAGAAGCGGTTGATGGCGAGCGCCGTGGCAAAGAAGGGCACCGCGAGGCCGAGTGAATACGCCGACAGCAGGCGCACGCCGTTGCCGACCGTGTCCTGCGTCGCGGCAATTGCCAGGATCCCGGCGAGGATTGGCCCGATGCATGGTGTCCAGCCAAACGCGAACGCAATGCCGACGAGCGTGGCGCCAAAGAGCCCCGCCGGCCGTTTGTTCGTCTGGACGCGCTTCTCCTGGTACAGCCACTCGATGCGCAGGATGCCCATCGTGTGCAGGCCGAAGACGATGATGATCGCCCCGGCGATTTTCCCAAGCACGTTCAGCCGCGCCATCATGAACTGACCGATGGCACTCGCCGACGCCCCGAGCGAGACGAAGACAATCGAGAAGCCGAGGATGAAAGCCAGCGAGGACAGCACGATGCGCCGGCGCACGTCCGGCGGCGCGGCAACCGCCACGGCGACGGCCCCGGCCCCGGCGCCCGTGCCGCGCATGTCGTCGAGCGACATCCCCGAAATGTACGAGAGGTAACCTGGTATGAGCGGAAGGACGCAGGGCGAGATGAAGGACAGGAGCCCTGCGCCAAACGCCGCAAGAAGCGTCACGTTTTCTTCCATCCCGATCCCCGATCCCCGATTACTCCACCGGCTTCAGCGGAATGTAGCTCAGTCCCGATCCTTCGAGCGAAAGGCCTTCCATCTGCACCGAGTGCCCCTTCACCGGCGGCAGATCCTGGAACATGAAATCCCACTTCCACCGCTCCGACGGGTTCGACGCCTGCAGCCAATTGCGGGCCGGAATCGGCCGCGTGAACACCATCTTGTCGGCTTCGGCGTACGGCGTTCCCGGCATGGCGCGAGCCAGCGCCCGCCGCACGTCGTTCGACGTCTGGTATGTCATCTCCAGACCGAGCAACTTTGCCAGCTTGGCGAGGATGAGCCAGTCCTCCCGTGCCTCCCCCGGTGGGGCAATGACGAGCGACGCTGCCTGCACACGTCCCTCGTCGTTCGTATAGATGGCGTCCTTCTCCACGAACGCGGCGCCCGGCAGCACGATGTCTGCCGCCTCCACGAGCGGGCTCATCACGACGGACTGCACGACGAGCAGCCGCAACGTGCCGCTGCGGCGCGCCTCGATCAGCCACGATACGTCGCCAGTCGAGCCTTGTGGCCCGGGGTCGAGCACATACACCGCTCTGACGCGGCCAGCCGCGATGGCGGTTCGCAGTCCTGACAGGTCGGGGAGTCCGTCGTGGCCCTTGCCCACACGGTACCCGAGGTCGCGGGCCCCATTTACGTTCGGGGCGTCAGTCGCTGAAACCCTGAACCTGGTGCTCGGCGGCTGCGGCTTCTCGCTCCTGGTCCAGGTGATGCTCACCGATTGCAACCCGTCCGGTCCGAGCCGCTCTTGCAGCATCTGCCTCAGGACGAAGAGCTCTTCGGTGGCCGAATGGGCCGAGACGAGGAACTGCACCGATGCCGGGTCCGCCGACCGCGCTTCCTGCAGGAGGTCGCCCAGCCGCGGTTCGACATCGTGCCACGAGGCTCTCTCGAGGCCCGCCTTCGTCCGCCACATGGGGCGGCGCAGCCGGGTGTCACCCTCGATCCAGTGATAGTTGAAACGACCGATGTCGCACATCCAGTAGCTGTTGACCTCGGGATTGAACCGCGGCGTCATCCGAATGAGCTGCGAGGCGCGGGCCCATTCGGGCTTGGCCTTCAACCATGCGCTGGTGCTGCAGCCCTTCGAGCACAGCGTGCACATCGTGTCAACGACGTTGGGGTTGTCCCAGGGCCGGCTCTTGAAGCGATAGTCGCGGGTGGTAATCGCGCCCACCGGGCATACGTCCATCAGGTTGCCGGAGAGCAGCGAGCGCACGCCCTGTTCCTGGAACGTCGCGATCTCGCTGCCGTACCCGCGGTCCACGATGCCAATCTGCGCATCGCTGTCCACCTCCCGCATGAACCGGACGCAGCGGGTGCAGAGAATGCAGCGGTTCCGGTTGAGCATCAGGGTCGGCCCGAAGTCGACGTCGGCCCTGACCCCTTCGCCGTCGAAAACCCGCCGGGGGAAGTCCATGCGGCTTTCGGCCGGTCCGAAGGTGTAGGAGAAATCCTGCAGGGGGCACTCTCCGCCCTTGTCGCACACCGGGCAGTCGAGCGGGTGATTGACAAGGAGGAATTCGAGGACGCCGGCCCGCGCCTGCACCGTCTCGGGGTCGCGTGTCGAGATGACCATTCCGTCCGTACAGACCGTCGAACACGACGTCTGCAGCTTCGGCATCTTCTCGATTTTGACTACGCAGACGCGGCAGGAGCCGTCGATGCCGAGGCCCGGGTGATAGCAGTAATAAGGGACTGAAATGCCAGCCTCGATCGCCGCTTGCAGGACCGTTTTCCCTTTTTCGACCGTGATCTGCCGGCCGTCAATCGACAGCGAGACCGTTTCCATATCCGCCCGATCATATCCCATCCGATTTGTTGGTCAGGCAATTGCAACGGGGCCGGCCGCTCTTCCGTCATTGTTCCGCTTGACCTTTTCGGTCGTCGACTCTAAAGTCGGGCGAGTCACCTTCCTGGCTGTAGGTCCTCTGAACAACCGTACGTGCGGAGGTAGTACTTGGAAACGGTCCGGTTCCGTTTCACGGCGATCATCGAATGGGCCGTGGCCGCCGCCGCGATCGTTGCCACGGTTGCGCTCGGCTCGTTCGCCCGGCGCGAGGTGAGCACGGTCAGCGCGGTGACGCGCGTCATCGCGCGAGAGGCGCCTGTCGCCGTCATGACCCCGCCCGCAGCCGTCCCGCCGGGTGCAGTGTCGGTCCCGATGCTCGTGCTCAACGATGGCCGGGCGTTCCAGATTGGCGAGACGGTGTCGGAGGTGCTCGGCCGGCTTGGCAGGAATGCGCAGACCGGCGCCCCGTCCGTGGAGCGTGCACCGCACGGGGAGCGCGTGACTCGTACCTATAATCACGGCGGCATCCGCTTCCAGTTCGTCTTCGAGCCTTTCGACGAAGGCGCCGAGCCGCGACTTGCGGCGATTTATCGGTAGGCCACGTACTGACCCTTTTCACAGCCACAGGCCACGGAGACACGAAGACCAAAAAAGTTCGTCTCCTCCGTGCCGCCGTGCCTCCGTGGCCCGTGGAGCACAAACGCTGCGAACTAGCTGTCCTCGAATTCCGCGAGCGCGGCATAGTCGCGGTTGATTTGTATCTGCCGCACCGGGCCTTGCGCCGGGAAGCGGTGTTCGACGCTCCTCTCGGTAATGGGCACCACGACCTCCTGCGTGCGGCCGTTGGCGTAAGTCACGGTGACGGTCACCGGAAGGTCGAAGACGAGACTCGTCAGCTGCTCGAAGCGGACGACGATGTCGGTGCCCTCGACCGCGCTGCTGTAGCGGATGAGCGGCAGCTCCGGGTTGTAGATCCACCGGTCGAAGAACCGCTCGAGCGACTTGCCTGATTCTTCCTCGAAGGCGCGGCGCAGGTCGTCGGTGCCCGCCTTGCGGAATTTCTGCTCGTCGTAGAAGCGCCGCAGCGCGCTGAAGAACACCTCGTCGCCGAGCCATCGCCGCAGCATGTGCAGGACGCCCGCGCCCTTGTTGTAGACGAGCGCCCGGAAGATTCGGCTGTCTTCCTTGATGTGGCCGAGGCGGTAGCCCAGGTGCACGGGACCCTCGTTCGATTCGGCCAGCGACCACCGGCGGAACTGCCGCAGCATGTTGAGGAACGTCTCGTCGCCACGGGTTTTCTGCGCGTAGAGCGCCGCGAAATACTGCGCGAACCCTTCGCTGATCCACTGCTCGTGGTAGTTCTTCCAGCCAACCGCCTGGCCCCACCACTGGTGCGCCAACTCGTGGGCGAGGAAGAAGTCCTGGAAGCCCGTGAACGCCGCGGGATCGTTGCGCCACGTGAGGCCGCCGGTGGCCATCGGACTGTTGACCACGGCGAAATACCCGGGACTGTGGCCGCCTGGCAGGGCACCCTCCACGAGCGCGACGGTCGCCGAGGCGTACGGAGCATCGCCGACGATCGACGCATAGAACCGCAGGATGTCTTCCGCCGGCGACATCAGGTCCCGCGCGCGGCTGAGGAGGCGCGGGTTCGCTTCCATGCCGAGCGTCACCGTGTCGCGTACGCTGTCGCGCGGCGGCGGGCCGTCGGCCCGCGCGACGCCGACGATTGACTCTGCAACCTTCGTGAACCGGCTGACGACGAAGGCGAGATAGCGCAGCGGTTCGTGCGCGCGGAAGTTGTATGCCCGCCCGACGGGAACCGTGAGAAGGTCGCGCAACGTGACCTCGGTACCCGGCCCCGTCGGTTGCCCGCTCCCGATGGCAGTGTACCCCGGCGGCACCGTGATCCGCAGCGAGGCTGTGGCGTACTCGCTGACCATGTTCTGGGGATACCAGTACGACCGGCTGCTCAGCAGGTAACTGGGCTCGTTCTGAAAGAAGGGGAAGTCTTCCGATTCGCGCCCGACCTGCAGCGCTTCGCGGTCGACGTCCTGGGAGGGCAGGCGGCCTGAATAGGTGATGACCAGCGTGATGTCGGTGCCGCGCGTCAGCGTTGTCGGAAGATTGATGATGATGCTGTTCTGATTGCGCACGCGCAGGTGGAGCAGGCGTCCGTATTCGAGGCTCACGATGTTGGTGACGACAAGCGGTTCGGCCAGACGCATCGTCAGCGTGTTGGTGGCAGGTGTACGGACGCGCACCAGGAGACGCGCGCGGCTCTGGATGAACTGGCGCTCGGGCACGACCTGCGCCTCGATGTTGTAGTCGAGGATGTCGTACTCCATCAGCTCTTCGTCGTTGTAGAAGCGGCCGCGGACGGCCAGCTTCGCCTTCGATGGATACAGCGCGATGGTCCGGCCGCGCGGGCGCGAGAAGAGCGTGATGTCCTCCGCCTGCTGGCCCGTTCGCGCGAACGTGAGCTGGCCCCACCGGCGCGTCTGGACCTCAGCGAGGAAATCGCCGTACGGCGGCAGCAGATACCACGTGTCGCGGCTCAGATCCTGGAGATCCAGGCTGAAGGACTTCGGACCCTCGCGCGTGAAAATCTCCTGCGCCCGGCGGAGCAGGCGCGGGTCGAGCGCCGTCGGCGTGAGCCGATCCGCGGTGACGCGTGTCTTGTAGTCAAACGGGCTGAAGCGGACGAAGGCGTGCTCGAACGCCGTGACCAGCGTCTCCGCGCCCGCGAAGATGCGGAGCTGACCCCTTTCGGTCGCCGGCGTTGGTGAGAATCGCATTTCCCCGCGGCCGATGAGCACCAGGCCCGTTATTCCCTCTTCCCCTTCGACCGGGAACACGGCGCCTTCGGCCAGCGTGAGCTGGAGGTCTTCCGTGGACACCATCAAGTCGCGCGCCGCGAACTGCCGCGTCGGACTCACACGGAGGCGGAAGAGGCCCTCGACGGATGTCAGCCCTTCGCCGCCAACGATCCGCCAGGTGTCGGCGCCGCCGTTGGACGGCCGGCGCACGTCAAGGCTCGCCGTCAGGATGCGCGCGCGTCCGGCGGTCTCGACGAAGAACTCGACGACCAGGCGATACCCGTCGCCCTCCGGCACCCCTTCGAGCTGCGCGCGGTCGCGCTCGTGCGCCGCGGTGCGGGTGGCATTGGGAATGAACAGCCCGGCCCCAAAGTCGTCGACCTGCGATATCGGGACGGCAGGGGAGAAAAGCGCGGCGTACGCCTCGCGGTCGACCTTCTGGAGCGCGGCCTCCAGGCGCACGAGGAGCGCCGAGACCGGGTCGCCCGCGGCGGGTGTTTGAGCGCGCAGCGGGCTGGCGAAAGCCAGGGCGCACACGAAGGCGGGAAGAAGACGCGCCATCACCGCGTATTAGACGCCAACCGCCGTGGTTTCTGCTACGGGAACCACGGGCAGCGGCGGGAGCCGCCGGACGGCCAGAACGGTCAGGTCGTCCAGGAGCCGGCGCTGCTCCGAGTGCCGTTCGACCGCGGCAAACGTGGCCCAACCAAGCTCTTTCGCCGAAGCCCAGCCGGGCGTATCGAGCACCTGCCGGAGCCCCGCCTCATCGAAGGGCCGGCCTCTTTCATCTTCGGCTTCGGTGACGCCGTCGCTGTACATCACGAGCACCTCGCCCGCGTCGAGCGACGTATGTCCTGATGCATACGTGGCGTGGTCGAACATCCCAAGGGCGACGCCCCCCTCGCTGAGCTTTTCGAACCGCCCGGTTCGGCGCCGCAACAGAGGAGGATTCTGCCCGGCGTTGACATAGATCAGCTCGCCGGTCGATGGATTCAGCGTGGCGATGAACAGCGTGATGAAACGGGAGCGCGGCGTGTGCTTCGCGACCTGCACGTTGAGCCTGGTCATCAGCGCAGCGTTCTCCAGCCCCTCGTCGACCAGTGTGCGGAGCATCGCCAGCAGCAGCGCCATCAGCAGCGCGGCGGGGCTGCCCTTGCCGGCCACGTCGCCCAGGGCGAGCAGCACGCGCCCGTCGGACAGCGGGATGACATCGTAGAAGTCGCCGCCCACGGTGTTGGCGGGCCGCGTCATGCCGAACGCTTCGACACCGGCGGAACGATACGCGGCAGTCGGCAGCATGGCCTGCTGAATATCCCGCGCGACCTCGAGATCGTTCTTGAGCGAGAGGCGATCGGCAACCTCGAGGAGCACGATCAGGTTGACGAGCAGGAACCCGGCGACAAGCCACATCGTCCCGGGCGCGAAGACCGGGTGCGGCAGGAGAAGGAAGTGGAACTCCTGGAACAGCTCGACGAGGCCGAGGAGCGTCGCCACCAGTGCCATTCCATAGATGGCCCGGCGGGCCGGCGACAACTTCAGCGTGAAGGCCAGGAAGAGCAAGCGAAGGTGCGCCAGCGTCCGCCGATGCCACGGCAGCTTGCCCAGCTGCTCGAAGTCGATCGCGCGCGAGAAGAAGCGGTAGGCCTCGGGCGCATCGCGCGTGAAGACGCGCTCCAGGTCCGCTGTGGTCAGCCCCTGTGTGTAGGCGTCGAGAAAGCGGCGCGTGCCGCCTGGCGTGCGCGGCAGCGGCGGGACGTCCATAAGATTCGTGATTTGTGACTCGTGATTCGTGATTTCGCGATCGGCGCCGCGCGAACAGTGATTCTAGATCGCAATCACGAATCGCCAATCATAAATCACGAATGGTCAGATTATCCCCAGTTCCGTCCCCACCCTGTTGAAGCATTCCAGTGCGAACGTGAGATCTGCGCGCGTATGGGTGGCTGTCACGATGGTCCGGACGCGGGCCTTGTCGCGCGCGACGGTCGGGAAGCCGATGCCCTGCGCGAACACGCCTTCCTCGAAGAGGCGGTCCGAGAGCTTCATGGCCGTCGCCGCCGCCCCGACGATCACCGGCGTAATCGGGCTTTCGCTGCCGCCGGTATCGAAGCCCAGTCCCTGGAGGCCCGTCTTGAAAAAGCGCGTGTTCTCCCAGAGGCGCTCGATGAGACCCGGCTCGGTCTCGAGCACCTCGATGGCCGCCAGGCAGCTTGCCGCCACCGAGGGTGGATGTGACGTCGAGAACAGGAACGGGCGCGCGCGGTGATGCAGGAATTCGATCAGCGCGCGCGAGCCCGCGACATACCCGCCGAGTGCGCCGACGGCTTTCGAGAGCGTCCCGACCTGGACGTCCACGCGACCGTGCATGGCGAAGTGATCGACGGTTCCACGGCCGTTGCGGCCGAAGACACCGCTCGCGTGCGCATCGTCGACCATCATGATGCAGCCGAACTCGTCGGCGAGGTCGCACAGCCCGGGAAGAGGGCCGAGGTCCCCGTCCATGCTGAACACGCCGTCGGTGATGATCAGCCGCCGCCGGTCGCGCGGGAGCTGCTCGACGATCGTCCTGGCGGCCGTGACGTCACGATGCGGAAACACCTTGATGGTCGCGCGGCTGAGACGGGCGCCGTCGATGATGCTCGCGTGGTTCAGCTCGTCGGACACGATGAAGTCGTCGCTGCCGAGGATCGAGGAGACGGTGCCGGCGTTGGCCGTGAAGCCGCTCTGGAACACGACGCACGCCTCGCTCTGCTTGAACTGCGCGAGCTTGCGCTCGAGCTCCACGTGGATCTCCATGGTGCCCGCGATCGTGCGCACCGATCCTGATCCAACGCCGAAGCGGGCGATCGCGTCGAGAGCGCGTGCGCGCAGCGTCGCGTGCGTCGTGAGACCCAGGTAGTTGTTCGAGGACAGGTTGACGACCGACCTGTGGTCGATCGACGCGTGCGCCTTCTGCTCATCGTCGAGCACGCGGAGGCGCCGGTAGAGGCCCTGATCGCGCAGGGCATCGAGCTCGTCGTCGAGGTAGCGAAGCGGATCCTGGCGCAAGAGGCCAGTATAGCGGTGAGCCGGCTGAAGCCGGCCCCTACGTACAACACTTGGAAGTCGCAGGGGCCGGCTGAAGCCGGCCCGTCCTAGACAAACAGGATCACCATCCAGGGGACGATGGCCACGATGATGTAGAAGGCGGCCAGGAGCGCGACGGCGTTGTGGATCTGGCGGAGATGCAGACAGATGCCGAGCGACGCCGCCGTGATCTTGGCGAGGGTCAGCGCCACGCCGTGGCCGAAGGTGCTCATGAGCGTCGCGATGAGGGGATTCGCCTCGATGCCCGGCCCGAAACGCATCACGCCGACGTAGGTGAACACGCCGTCGAAGCACTGGGCGAGCAGGAACACGATGACCACGACATCGCCGAAGAACGACGGCCGAACAGCTCGTGTCCAGGCGGGAGGTGTCGAGGGGGTCCCGGGGGGAAGTGCTGGATCCGCGAAAGCTGCCGCTGCCGCCATGGTCTCTGGGGCATGAGCGGGGCAATCGCCGTACCAGGTTCAATGCGGGAGCGCGAGCAGCACGTCGGTTCCCTCGCGGTAGAGCTCGGTCGCGCCGAGCGTGCGCAGCGCGGCGGACGTTTCCGCTCCTTCGCTCCCCAGGTACGCACTCTCGTGGACCACGACGTGCGTGGCGCCGGCGGCGGCGAGGGCGCGCAACGAGACTTCGGGATGCCGGGGCACTTCGCCGAGCTCAAATGCCAGTTTTCCATAGTGAGGTGGATAAAATCCGCTGTATCCGTTGAGAATCGGCCGCCAGTGCACGATCGAGTAATACATCGCGCGCAGGTCGAAGTCGGGATGGCCGAGCGGCAGTTCGGCCAGCACACCGCCTGCGGCCTGCCGCGCCACCTCGGCATAGATTGCGGGAGCCCGCGCGGGGCGATAGATCCGCGCCGCAGGCGCATTGAAGCCACGGGGCGGCGTCAGGCCGTTCACCAGAAACGGCACAGCCGTGCCCTCGAAAAGGAACGCGGCTGCCATGGCACCGACCATGACGCGGCCCCATTTCCATCGAGCCAGCGCGGCCGCGCCATATCCGCCGAGCACCGCGAGCATGAACGCGACGACCATCGCGAACCGGGCCGGGGCCCTGACGCCATCGAAGCCCGGCACATACTCGTAGAGCGCACCGTAGGGGGCCACGAGATCGAGAGGTCTGCCAAGCGCCTGCGGCGACGGTCCGAGGGACAGCCAGAGAGCCGCGACCAGCCCGGCGACAAAGAATCCACGGTCACGCATGAACACCGCGGCGCGCGCTCTCGCCATGGGCGAAAGCAGCAGAACGAGCGAGAATCCCGCTGCGGCGCGCAGGAGCAGCTGGGTGATGTTGCTCGCACGCAGCTCGAACAGGCCGAAATCGATCGTGATGCGTCGAACAACGATGGTCGCGATTGCAAGGATTGCGTAGGCGACAGCGGTCGCCATCAGGAGCAGTACGAGGAGTCGTTTCCTGCCTTCCGGCTGAAGCCGGAAGCCACGCTGTGGACTTTCTGCTGTGGCTTCCGGCTTCAGCCGGAAGAAGACGATTCCGACGAGTGCCAGCACCACAGGCACGAGGCCGGGGAACAGCTCGCCCTCCCCTTTGGGGAACGCGCGCATGAGATGCCCCCAGATCGGCTGCCCCTGGAAGGCCGTTGCATAGGAGTACACGTCGGCCGAAAAGCGCGCGACCTCTGTCACCGTCCGCGCCATGTCGAAGCGGAGCCTGACCTGCGCGTATGGAAGCAGAAAGGGCGCGGTGAGCGCGCTGGTCAACACGCCGGCCGCGCCCAGGTGCAGCCAGACGCGGCGGTCGCGCCACAGCCGGCGCCGCACAATTTCCCACAGCGCGTACGCGGCTGCAAAAGGCGTGAAGTACAGCAGGTAGTACCCGCACGAGAGACCCTGCGCGACGAGCGCCGCCGACGCCCCGAGCAGCGGTGTCACGCGGCGATGTCGTGCAGGCGGACCTTGAGGTCCGCCTGCGCCTGCTCCCTCATGTCTTTCCACTTCATCGAAGTAGCGCCGCATCCCGTACATCACGAACGGCATCCACTGCGAGGACAGCACCTGGAGGTGCGAGGATTGCGCGAGCCGGTACGGTGCGAAGGCGAACAACAACCCGGCGACAAATCCCGCGAGCGGGCTGCCGGTCAGCTCGCGCACGAGCAGGTACATGCCGAGACCGGACAACACGAACGTCGAGAGAAAGAGCAGGTTGTAGGCAAGGATCGGATTTCCGGTGACCGCGTAGACTGGGAACGCCTGCACGGCCTGCCCGACGAGGTGCTCGGAGTACGCCAGGCTGAGCGGCGCCGGATGGAAGATGTTGGCGTCGAAGAACGTGCGGAGCCGCGCGAAGTCGCCACGGAGCAGCGCGAGCAGTTGCTCGCCATCCCAGGCGAGGATCCACATGTTCAGGAGGGAGTCGCCAAGGTCCCACGCGACGTCACGGCCAAGTCCGCGCGCGAGGGGCCACGTGGCGACAAGAGTGATCACGAGGTAAGCCGCCGCCGCGTGCGAAGCGCGTCGCATCAATCGGCGGTCACCTCCTCGGGAACCAGTTCCAGGAACAGCACCTGCAGGACCGCCGCGGTCGGCACGGCCAGGATCGCGCCGACGACACCCAGCAGAGAGCCGCCGATCAGCAGGGCGATAATCACCACCAGGGCGCTCACACCAACCTGGCGCTCCATCAGTTTCGGCACCAGCACGTGATTTTCGAACTGTTGCTGGACGGCGTAAAACACCGTGACGCCCAGAGCGAGCGCCGGGGACACCGTCAGGGCGACGAGAACGGCCGGGATCGCCGCGAGCAGCGGGCCGACCACAGGGA
Organism: Vicinamibacterales bacterium; assembly: GCA_036521515.1. Taxonomy (GTDB): domain Bacteria; phylum Acidobacteriota; class Vicinamibacteria; order Vicinamibacterales; family UBA2999; genus Gp6-AA40. The sequence continues at coordinate 5,215 of DATDHP010000275.1, read as the reverse complement.
TCATCTCCCCGATCCCCGCCACGAGCGCAAGGACGTAAAAGTAGGGCACGCCCATCAGCCAGAGGCCAAGCCCCGCCGTGCTCCCGATGATCGCGGCCAGCAGGAGCTGTCCGCCCAGCCAGGCGCTGACCTTCGTGGCCACCTCGCGGCATGCGGCGTGGACACGCGCACGCTCCGACGGCGGAAACAGCCGGACGAACGTCGTGACGATGCTGTCCGCTTCGAGCAGCAGGTAGAACGTAACGATGAGCACCGTGACGAGTCCGAAGACGCCACCCAGCACTGCCGTAATCGCGCCGAAAACGGTGCCGACGGCGTCGGTGCCCACCGGAGCCTGCTGCACGGCCTCGCCTACCGTCAGCTCACGGCTCAGGAGTCCGCGCTCCACCAGCCACTGCTGGCCGCGGTGCAACATGTCGGGCAGCGCCGCCCACAACGCGCGCGCCTGGTCCACGAGCGGCGTCAGCACGAGCCGGCCGGCGCCGGCGATCACGCCAACCATGCACAGGTAGATGAGGAGGATCGCGGCCCACCGCGGCAGCCGCCACGTGCGCGGACCGCGGCGTTGAATGGCGCTGACGAGTGGGGAGAGTCCGATGCCGATCAGCGTCGAGATATAGATCAGGAGCAGCGCATTCCGAACCAGGTAGAGCGCCCACGCCAGGACAACCGTGAGCGCCAGGCCCACCAGCCCGTAGCGGATCAGCGCGCGCGGATTGTCGCTCTTCACAGCCACGGGCCACGGAGACACGGAGACACGGAGGCATATTTTAGATCTCCGTGCCTCCGTGCCTCCGTGGCTCGTGTGGGCGGGCGTCGCACCGAACTAGTCTCGTTGCAGGTAGTCGCGCGTAAAAGCGCCGATATCAGAGTAGATCGACTTGAGCTCGCCCGGCTCCGCGAGGAAGACGACCCGGAAGAAGCCCTGTTCCGGGGGCATCCCGAAGCCGGAGCCGTGGACGCACAGGATGCCGGTTTCGCGCAGCAGCGCCAGCACGAACTCAGCGTCGGTACGACCTGTCGGCAAGGTCACCGACGGCAGCACGTAGAACGCGGCGCGCGGGGCCACGCAGCGCATCCCGGGGATCGCGTTGAGCATCTCGGTCGTGATGCGTGCCCGCTCGACGAGGGCGCGGCGAAAGCTCACCTGGTGAGACCGATCGCCGGTCAGCGCCGCGGCAATGGCGTACTGCATCGGGCCAGGGCTGCACAGCCGTCCGTCGCCGAGCTTCTTGATGGCCGCGAGCGCCGCGTCGAGCCGGGGCGTGACGCCAACAACCATCCACCCCGCGCGCCAGCCGGGAGCAAGGTACGCCTTCGACAGACTCGACGAGGAGATGATTGGCGCATCGGGATCCAGCGTGGCGAGCAGCGGCACGGGGCCGTCGAAGCCGAGATCGCCGTAGACCTCGTCGGCCAGGATCGTCAGGCCGTGCTCGTCCGCGAACGCAATCAGTTGCCGCCGCGTGGCGACGGGATAGACCGCACCTGTGGGATTGTTCGGATCAATCACGACGAGGACGCGGGTGCGCGGCGTGACCAGACTGCGCAGGTGATCGAGGTCCGGAAGCCAATCGCTGTACGGGTCGGTGCGGTAGCACTGCGGCTGCGCCCCGATCTTGGCGAGCACGGCCGTGTAAAGCGGGTAGGTCGGCAGCGGCACGAGGACCGCGTCGCCCTCGTCGACCAGCGCGTGCAGCGCGAGGTCGATCCCCTCGGACGAGCCGGTGGTGATGAGCACGCGATCGGGATCGACGGCGACGCCTCGCGCCGTGTAGTCCGCGGCGACCGCTTCGCGCGCCGCCTGGATGCCGACCGACGCGACGTACCCGTTGTGCCCGTCGTGCATTGCGCGGGCAGCCGCGTCGATCAAATGCCGGGGTGTACTGAATCCGAAGGCGACTGGATCGCCGACGTTCAGGTACCTGACCCGCCGGCCCTGCGCCTCCACGGCCTTCGCCTCCGCCACGATGTTGCGGATGGCGTACGAGAAACGATTCACGCGGCGCGCAACCGGAATGGACTGAGCGGCCTTGGACGGAGGCATCGGGCAATGTTAACTCTCAAGCCCGGCCGAGCCAGCCTCGCACGGCTCCGATGCCATGTTTTGGCCCAAATGCACACAATTGCGCAGCCGGATTCGCTGAGATGTAACTCTTACATCAATCCGTTGTCATCCCGACGCTGCACTCGTGCCAAGGCGCCGTAAATCATTGATAAATATGGTTGGGACCCTCTGGCAAGCGCATTGAACCAGGACCGCGACGTGTGGCGGTGGTCCTTCGGTGTCGTTGCACTCTGCGCGCTCTTCATGAGCTGTTCCCCCCTGGGCGCGATGGCGCAGGTGACCACCTTTCGTTCGGCCGTCGAAGCCGTGAGCGTGACCGTGACGGTGCGCGACAACCGCAACCGCGTCGTGCGTGACCTCAAGCGGGAAGACTTCCAGGTGATCGACTCCGGCTTCGGAAAGCCGATCCAGGACTTCTGGGCGGGTGACGCCCCCATCAGCGTCGGCATTCTGCTCGACATCAGCGGCAGCATGGCCGTCGGCGGCAACATGGATCGCGCTCGGCAGGCGGTGGACCTCACCCTGGCGAACCTGCGATACGGTGACGAGGCGGCGCTGTACACCTTCGACTCGCGCCTCGAGGAGGTGGTCCCCTTCACCACGGAGCTCAATCGGGTGAGGGCCGTGAACCTGGCCGGGACGCCGTTCGGGATGACGTCGCTCTACGACGCCATCGCAGCGACGGCCCGGTCGGCGGCGGAGCGCGCGAACCGTCATCGCGCGCTGCTCGTGATTACCGATGGCGTCGACACCGGCAGCAAGCGGACGGCGCCGGAAGTGTCGGGCATCGCGAGCGCGATCAACGTGCCTGTCTATCTGTTGGCGGTGGTGAACCCCGCCGATCATCCGGGGGGTGAGTTCGCGGTGGTCGACAACGGGTCCTCGGGTGCCGCGACATTGGCAGACCTGGCGCGCTGGACCGGCGGAGACATGCGCGTGTCGAGCGTGCCGGCGCACACGGTGGAAGGTCTGCGCGATCTCTTCGCCGAGCTGCGGCATCAATACGTGATCACATTCGAGCCGGGAGCGCGTGCGGGCTGGCACCCGATCGAGATTCGGACGCGGAAGAAGGGCCACGTGGTCCGTGCGCGGAGCGGATACATGGCCGGCCCGGCACGGGAAGGAAGCTAGAGCATAGAAACGGCGGATGCGGGACGCAGCCCGCGATGGACCATCGAGGAGGAATGAAAATCATGCGTAAGAGCCTGTTTGCAGCGTCGATGCTCGCGCTCACCGTGGCGGTCGCCCCGGCGTGCGCCAGCAAGGGTTTCGTGCGCACGGAAGTCGGCAACGTGAATGCGAAGGTCGACACCCTGAGCGGCTCGCTCGAGGAGACGCAGGAGCGCACGCGGAAGAACGAGGAGCGGATCGGCGTGGTGGACACCAAGGCCGAAGCCGCGGGCCGGTCGGCGACCGACGCGCGCACGGCCGCAGATGCGGCGGCGGCCTCCGCGAAGGAAGTCGACACCCGTCTCAACGGACGCATCACCACGGTCGCGTCCGAGGTCAACACGGTCAACAAGGAGATCGACGCATTGGAAGCGTCGTCACGTCGTCTCGTGTACGAGGTGACCCTGAGCGAGGACCAGGGCAACTTCACCTTCGGCCGTACGAGCCTGCCCGATGAGGCCAAGGCGCGCCTGGATCAGATGGTGAACCAGCTCAAGGCCGATCCGAAGAACATCTTTATCGAGATCGAGGGACACACGGACAACGTCGGCGCCGCCGAGCTGAACCAGCGGCTCGGCCTCGAGCGCGCCGAGGCGGTGAAGCGGTATCTCTACGAGCAGCACCAGGTGCCGCTGCACAAGATCAACGTGATCAGCTACGGCGAGGAGAAGCCGATTGCGCCGAACAACCGCCGCGACGGCCGTGCGCAAAACCGCCGCGTCGTCGTGAAGGTGCTTTCGTAACCGGAGGTCGACAGTCGTAGGGGCCGGCTTTAGCCGGCCCCTACGATTGACAGGTTATTCGCCGCCCGCTACCGGAGCGCCCTGAGGTCCAGCCGCGCTCTCGCCAGCTCTTTTCCACCATCCAGCACGACCAGATCGTACAGGCCATTCGAGTCCAGGATTCGGCCATCGAGGCGCGCGATGATGGCGCCACCGGTCAGCGGCTGGGCACCGGGCGCGACCGGAGGAGCGACGGCGTACGGATACGCCGGGGACGCGCCGTTTATCCGCGGGCCGAAGCGCGGGACATGGGAGAAGTCGCGCGGCTCCACGGGACCAGTCGCAGCCTGGACCGGGAGCAGCCGCACGACGTACGCAGGGAGGCCAATGAACGTGTTCTGCGGATGGAAGGTGAGCTCGACGAGCACGTCCACCTGCTCGGGCGTGTCGCCCAGCGTGGCGCGGGCCTCGCGCTGACCGAACAGGCGATCACCTGCGCGAGCGCGCGACTCGGCAGCAAGCACCACCCGCCGGAACGGCGTGATGATCTCGGCGTAGTCCACCGGTGGACGTAACACCGGCAGGCGATAGGGCTGGTGAAACCGCGTGCGGATGGAGTCAATCCGCGTGAGCCCGACATCCAGCGCCTCAGTCAGCGCGCGGGGACCGAGCGCCAGCTCAATCGCCTCAATGCCCGTCGCGGCGAGCACTGCCACGCACACGATCAGGAGGCAGATGATGCGCACCCCCTGATCGTAATGCGCCCGGGTCTTTTACTGCCACGGGCCGCGGAGGCCCGGAAGCGCGGAGACGATTTTGGCCTGATTCCTCCGCGTCTCCGCGTCTCCGCGGCCCGTGAAGCGTGAAAAAGCGCGTCAGTTCGTCGTGCCCGCCATCCTGAGCTGACCGCGAATCTCGCCGCCGCCAAACGTGGTCGTGTGGACGTTCACGTAGGCGCCGCCCCCCGTGATGGTCTGGATGATGTCGTCGAAGTTGTTGAGATCAGCCAGATGCAGCCACTGCGTGAGCGCCCGCTTTACGCGCGGCGAAAGCGCTTTCGCGGCGCGGCGCGATAGATGGGCAGTAAGACCACAGTAGACTTTCACGCATGGACTTCGCTGGTCGTGCGGCGCTGATTACGGGAGGAAAACGCATCGGGGCGGTCGTCGCGGCGGAACTGGCGCGCAGGGAGATGGACGTCGGCCTGGTCTACCGTCACTCGCATCACGAGGCGGAAAACGCCGCGGAGACGGTG
>DATDHP010000274.1:0-27885 GCA_036521515.1 Vicinamibacterales bacterium | reverse complement strand
CGCTGCCTGCTGGACCTCGAGCGCATGCTCGCGCACCGTCTGCTGCGACGCGAGACCTTCTTCTGCCAGGCGCCGGCTGACGTCGGCCTTCTCCTCCAACACCTGCACCTGGAGGGCCTTGCCCTCGATCCGCGCGTCGATGTCGGCGAGCGATTTCTCGAGCGCCAGCAATACCTGCGCCTGCTGGTTGTCGGTGATGCCAAGATTGGTGGTGATCCGCTCGATGACGAGCCGCGACTCACCGAGATCGAGCTCGGCCACCGGCTCGCCTGCCTTCACCGCCGCACCCGGTCGGCTCAGCACCCGGAGCAGGCGCGCGTCGACCGGGCTCGAGAGCATGCGCTCGACTTCCGGAACAACCGTCCCCGTTGCGGTGATGACGGCATCGATGGGTCCGGTTTCGACAACGGCCGTTCGAATGCGCGCCTTTTGAAGGGTCGGTCGAATCCAGCCGGGAAGCAGCGTCATGATCGCGGCGAGGATCACGAGCGCGAGGGCAACCCCCCCGACGCGGCGAAGGCGAGTAGCTCGAATGGTTGTCTTGGGAAGCAATCGATCCATGCGATCGGCCATCCTGTGGCAATCAATGGCTGTGCCGCGGCCGCCCGACGTTTTCAACGATTTACGACGATGCGGTGACAGCGAACGTTCGGCTCCGCACGAACCGCTGTTCGGATCCGGACATCGCGGCTTCCGTGCAGGCTCCGGTCTCGGGCGCCGGGATGCTGATGTCTAGTTGGTCGCGCTGGCGCTCCATGCCTGTTCAGCTGGCCCGCTCGCTCGCCGACGCGATCGGCTGGTTCTTCGACTGGCCAGCCGCCGCAGTCATCTGGTGCTGTATCGCGTTCGCCCTGTTCTGTCTCCTTGTCTTGTCCGGCATCGCGGCCCCTTTGTGTCCTTTGTGTTCTTTGTGGCCAAATCGTCTTTGTATCCTTTGTGGCGCCGTGGCTCGATGCTAGGCTTGCGGAGGGGAGAGAAGCCATGCTTGGTGGCCGGCCGTGGGAGGAGTGGGTTGCGCAGTACGGGCGCAGCCATCAGCATCCGGTGAATCGAATCTGCCACACCGTGGGAATTCCGCTGATCGTGATCTCGATTCCTCTGTTTCTCGTGGCTCCTGCGGTCGCGGGGTTCTGGCGCTTCCCGCTCGCGTTGTTCGTCGTCGGGTGGGCGCTCCAGTTCGTTGGCCACGCCGTCGAAGGTAAACGCCCCGAGTTCTTCAATGACTGGCGGTTCCTCTTCGTGGGGCTGCGCTGGTGGGTGGCGAAAGTCCGCGGCCAGGCGTGAGCGCGTGAGCGCGGAGGAAGCAGAGACGCGGAGGAGATCTGACGCGAACGCCATGCGCTGTAAGCGCGGCGGCGAGGCGGGCGCACTCGTCGAAGAGGGTTCCACAGGTGACGGGCGCGGCGCTGGTGGCGATCGCCGTCCGCGACGCGTCGTGCTGCGCCCGGTGACGGAGCGCCTCGACGACGCCGAGCCCCGCCGTTTCCTGGTCGTTCACGCTTCTTTGTTCTCGCTTCTCCGCCCTCCGCCAAGGCTTCTGCGAGGCTCGCCGGAGCGCTTCGCGCGAAGGCGGCTGTTCGTGTTCAAGATTCGGGGTTCGCTGCCAGTCATTCCACTAAATAGCCAAGTGCCTTGGCGTTTTCGCGGACTCGGTGGTCACGCGTCACAATTGACATGAGCTGCGGAGGCTCGCCGAGGGATTCGACGGTCGCGATGTGCACCGCATCGAGCGTGCGAACGGGCTCCACAGGAAACGGGCGTCTGACGCGCGCGAGGACGTCGTCCGTGACCGCGACGATATAGCAGCGACGCTCGAACCGACGCAGCGCACGAACGGCAGCGCGTTCCGCGTCAGGGGTCAATCGTTCGCCCACGCGTGCACGCACGATCGCGCGCGCCGCTTCCGCAAGCGTCAACGCGGACGCGATCGGCCTGGCCTTCGCGCGCAACGATTTCAGGGCTTCCGCGTCATGTTCGAGAAGCGCGGCGACGAGCGCGCTCGACTCGATGTAACGCATGCCGACGACCGCACGCTCCACTGACACAGCCGGCGACGCCGCCTTGCGCGCAGCATGCGTACGGCGGCTACGCTTCGCCACGATCCGCGTCAATCAGTTCCGCAGCCGTGCCAGGCGGGAGTCGGATGTCCGGCCAATCCTCGGTCGGGTCGCCGGACTCGAGCGGTGGACGGATGACGCCCGCCGCTACAAGCTCGTCGAAACGACTTGGACCGCCGCTCTTGCCGGCCGTTCCTGGCGGTACGAGCTCCGCGACGACCCGACCGTGCGCGGTGATGGCGATGCGCTCCCCCGCTTCGATTCGCCGAATGTACCGACTGAGATTGTCTTTCAGCTCACGAATGCCAGTTGACGCCATCTTCACAATATAGCTACATATGGCCACATGGGCAAGCTGGGGAGGAAGTCCCAAACGACGTCGAATTGCGCCGCCCGCGGGAGCGCCGAGCGGAACCGACAGAACCACCCGATCGCGCTCGGGAAAACAGGTGATGTCACAACGGTGCGTGCTGTCTCGTCCTCCACAGTGAGAGAGCCGATCGAGGCAGGAGGCGACCATGTTGAGATGGCTGTTGCGGCGAACAATCGAGGGTGAACTTCGGCGACAGCGTCGCCAGAACGCGATCAGTCATCTGGCGAATGGCCCGCAACGGATGGTCGGCTGGGACTCGCTTTTCGGGCGACACATAACTAAAGAGATGTGCGGCCTGGTGGTCGTGTCCTCGCATGCTCGCGGCTCCTTCGAGAAACGCGCGAGCATCGTAGTACGAAATGATCGATCTGTCGATCCCTGCAAGTTACTTTTTCAGCATCCTGCTAGGGGAGGACGATGATTCGTATCGGCTCCGATGCGGCGACGTTGCCGGCAAGATCTCTTGCCACGGCCGTGAGCCGATGCTCGCCGGGGCTCAGCGGCGCGGCGATCTCGAGCTTGAATACCGAGTATCGCCGCCCCTCGTGCTGCGGGACGGTCTGCGCGTCGCCGACCGGCACACCATCGACGAAGAACCGAACACCGGCTGGGCCGCTCGGCACGTCGTAGAGCCCGCCCATGGTGTCGTATGTCAGCGCATACACTTGAAAACGGCGGAAGACGATGATTGCGCCTTCGTCGGGGTGGACCACCTTCACGACCGGCGGAGTCACATCGGGGAGTGACGGCGTGGTGACGCTGACGACGACCTGGCTCGACACGTTCCCGGAAGTGTCGATTGACGAGACGCCGAAATAGTAGGTCGTCTCCGGCCTGACGTTCACGAGCGTGAACGAGTTCGTCTCGGGCCCCGCGATGGCGCTGAGGCTGTCGGGCGACGCGCCCCTCGTGAGACGGTACTGCGCAACGCCGACGTTGTCGCTGGACGGCGCCCACGAGAGCGCGATGTCGATCTGATTCTGCGCGCGCGTGGCGATCGCGGCGAAGTTCAGCGGCGCCGACGGCGGCGTGACGTCGGGGGTCCTCGCCACCACCGATGCGGGTGTCGAGACGTTGCCCGAAGCATCAAGCGCCACCACCGAGTACACGAATGGCCTCGCCTCCGCCAGATCGGCGTCCGCGAAGTGGAGCAGCGCCGTCTGCGTCATCAGCTCGCCATCCCGGAACACCCTGTACGCCGACGTGCCGACATCGTCGCTCGATGGCGACCAGGTGAGGACCACGCTGTTCGGCGACGTCAGAGGCGATGCGACGTCGTCTGGAGCGGCGGGCGGCGTCACGTCGGCGGGAACCAGAAGCGCGTCCCGGTACGCGGCGCCCGCCATGGAGTAGACCCCCGCGCGCAGGTTCTCGGACCACGTGGCCTGGGCGAGTTGATCCAGCTCAGGCCAGGTCAGGTTCTTCGTCACGTCATTGAAATCGACGTAGCCGCGCAGGTAGCCCGCCCAGAACGGCGACATGAACGCAAATCGTTTGAAGTGCGCGAGCGCCACCATCGTCCGCAGGTGGAGGCTGTCGAGCGGAGCCCAGAAGCCGAACGAGTCGCGCTTCAAGATGGCCGGAAAGGGCAGCAGGCCCTGCTCCTTCCTGGCTAGCTTGTACAGCCACGTCTCGGTCATGCCGACCTGCTTGCCAGCGCTTGCCGCGATCTCGGCGATTTCCACCGCCCGTTCCAGAAATTCCCCGCCGATCGGATACACGTGCATGTCGACGAAATCGATCGAACTGGCGGCATAACTCTCGACGAATTGGCGATAGTCCCTTTGCCAGGTGCCGACGCCGGCGCCGATGGCGACACCCGGCAGTGGGTATTCCCGCAGACCGGTGAGGATCACGTCGAGCAGCGCACGGCTGCCTTCGAGCGTGCCAAGTTCGGGTTTGCCGGCCTGGCTTGCCTCCGTGTCAGGCTCTGTGATCACTGAGAGGTAATCGGGCTGCAACGCCAACGCGAGCGTCCTGGCGACCTCCATCCGGCCGTGCTGGTACTCCGGGAGCGGCAGGGATGCGTAGTAGGAGCCGACGTCCCACGGCGAGAAGCCGTCCTCCGAGAAGATCGTCTGCGTGGCCACGACGAGCGTGAGCCCGCGCGCCCGGATTGCCTGCGCAACTCGCACGTAGAATGCGAGGTACTGCTGATATTCCGCCTCGCTGCCATGGAAGGGGCGGTACAGCATCGGGAAGCACACGTGGATGGTAATGGCGCGGACGCCGAGCGCCTTCAGGTTGTCGATCTCCACTTCCAGCGAGTCGGCGAGGCCCGGCGCCAGCAGTGCCGGGCCGCGCGCGGAGTGCGCGGACATGAGCTCCGCGCTGAACGCCACCGGCGCGCGCGAACCGTCCCACGATTGCGCAAGCGTGGTGCGGAAGCTATCGAGGCTCGCGTACAGCTCGTCGTGGAGGTCGCGGAACTCGGTGGGTATCGTCTGAGCGGAAACGCCGGGCGTTCCAATCGCTACCGCCGCCGCCATTACCAGCAGGATCTGTGGTACTCGCATTCGCACACTCGTCGCAGAGACGGGAGTTCACGGTTAGCCGACCCAGAGCATCCATCTGCTCTTAACAACGCCGCGACGGCATCTGGGCGAACACGAAAAGACAGAAGCGGAATTCCGGTCGCACTGACGATCCGGTACGCGGGGCGTCGGCTCTAAACTCCCTAGCAAGACGCGGGCTGGCCGGCGGCGAGCGCACTCTGGTGATCACGTTTCGCATCTAACGACCCTTGGGGGACAGGCGAGTGTCCCGATTCACGAGTTGGCGGCCGGTGGACCGTCGGTCAGGGTGGAAATGCGGACGGGGCGGATGAATCCCGTCTGGTCTCCAGAACTACAATCCGGACTTGTGGCGAGTCGACGGACCCTCTCTCAAACACGCGCCCTGCGCGTGCTCAAGGAAGTCGCCGAGGCGCTGAACAGCGCGCCCACCGAGCAGCGCGCGGCGGGCGAGGCGCTCAGCCGCATGGCGGATCTCCTTGGCGTGGAGACCGGGTGGGTCTGGTTGCGCGATCCGGCGTCGGACCGCTTCTACGGCGCCGCGGCCCAGAGTCTGCCGCCCTATCTGCAGGAGCCGGTGCGGATGACGGGCCGCTCGTGCTGGTGTCTCGAGCTGTTCCGGAGCGGCCAGTTGACGGCGCGCAACATCGATGTGGTCGAATGCAGCCGGCTCGCGCCCGCCGTGCGATCGCGGCGGGCCGCGGAGACGCACGGTTTGCGCTGTCACGCGAGCGTGCCGTTGTATGCCGGCGATCGGCCGCTGGGCGTGATGAACCTGGCGATGCGCGGCTGGCGGCGGCTGACGCGCCAGGAGCTCGACCTGCTGACGACGATCGCCAACCAGGTCGGCGTCGCGATCGAGCGGGCTCGTCTCGGGGAGCAGTCGATCCAGCATGCCCGGGCCGACGAGCGCTCTCGCATCGCGCGCGACGTGCACGATACGCTCGCGCAGGAATTCACGGCCATCGCTCTGCACATCGAGGCCGCGCTGACGCGCCTCGGGCAGCGTGACCGGGCGCGCCTTTCGCTGGAGCGGGCGCTGGAGGTGGCGCGCCAGGGTGTCGATGAGACGCGGCGGTCGATCGCGACGCTGCGCGCCTCGCCGCTCGAGAACCGGCCGCTCGTCGAGGCGCTCGGCGTGCTCTCCCGCCGGTTCATGGCGGATACGGGCGTGCGCGTGCGCATGGAGATCTCGGACGTCGGCGGGCTGCCGACAGACGTCGAATTCGAGGTCTACCGGATCGCGAGCGAGGCGTTGACCAACGCTGGAAAGCACGCGGGTGCGCGCGACGTGTCGCTGCGCCTCGAGCGGCGACGCGGCCGCCTGCGACTGACGGTGGCGGACGCGGGCCGCGGCTTTCACCTGCGCGGAGCGCGCGCTCGGGGGTTTGGCCTCGTCGGGATCGAAGACCGCGCCCGCAGCGTCGGCGGCCGTGCGACGATCAGGAGCGCGCCCGGCCGCGGCACCACGATCACGGTGACGGTTCCGACTTCGAAGTCGAGAAGTGGACAAGTGGAGAAGTGGAGAAGCAAGTAGTAATTACACTTTCCACTTGTTTGTCCACTTTTCCACTTCTCCACTTGTCCACTTTGAGATCGTATCTCCATGATCCGCGTCTTGATCGTTGACGATCATCCCGTCGTTCGTGAAGGCGTCGCGGCGGTGCTCGAGCGTGAGCGTGACATCGAGATCGTCGGCTCGGCGGCGGTCGTGGACGAAGGTCTCCGGTTGGCCGCCCGGTTCCGTCCGGACGTGATCCTGCTGGATGTCAGGATGCCGGGCGGCGACACGCTGGACGCAGTGAAGGACTTTGCGCGCGAGGGCCGTGGTGTGCTGGTCTTCACTGCCTACGACGCCGACGCCGACGTGTTCCGGGCCATTCGAGGCGGCGCCAAGGGCTACCTGCTGAAGGGCACGCCGGCGGCCGAGATCGCGCACGCCATTCGTCAGGTTCACGCCGGCGAGTCGTACCTGAGTCCGCGGATTGCCGCGAAGCTCGTGAAAGGGGTGACCGAGCCGCGCTCCCGGACGGGCCTCCTCAGCGCCCGCGAGCGGGGCGTGCTGCGCCTGGTTGCCGCGGGACTCTCCAACCGCCAGATCGGCGAGACGCTCTCGATCTCGGAGCGGACCGTGAAGTTCCACGTGACCGCCATCTTCAACAAGCTCGGCGCCGACAACCGCGCCCAGGCCGTCGCGCTTGCGGCGGAGCGCGGCCTGCTGTCGACGCCCTGAGGCTCTCCGCACGCTTGTTGCTTTCACGGAGCCGCGAAAACGCGCCGGCGCGGATGAAATCGGGCCGAGTCACCCCGCGCTCCCGCGTCTCCGCGGCCGGTTGCTTTGAAAAGGCGTGGACCTGTCCTACCGGACAGGGTGCCCGCCTGTCCGGACGCCCGAAGCCAGACACGTGTCCGCGCCGCTACCATCGCATCAGGTGGTTCGTGACTACCGATTCGGAATGTGAATCACGAATCACAAATCACGAATGCAAGGAGCCCGCTTCATGACAGGTGAGTTCGAGACTGACTTGATGACACCACTCCAGGGGATGCGGGTGGCGATCACCGGCGGCACCTCGGGGCTGGGACTCGCGCTCGTGCGCGAGCTTTCGGGGCGCGGCGCACGCGTGGCCTTCGTGGCGCGGACGCGGGAACAGGTCGAGGCGGTCGCGCGCGCGCATCCGAGCGCACACGGCATCGTTGGCGACGTCGCGCGGAAAGAGGACATTCATCCCATTGCGCTCCAGGTGGTCGGCAACCTGGGCGGCCTCGACGTGCTGGTGAACAACGCCTCGAGCCTCGGGCCGACGCCGCTGGCGCTCCTGGGCGATACCGAGTGCGAGGAGCTCGAGCTCGCCGTGGCGACCAACGTGCTCGGCCCGTTCCGCCTGACCAGGGCGCTGCTCGGCTCGCTCACCGCATCGGCGCGCGCCGGGCGCGGAAGCGTCGTGCTGAACGTGTCCAGTGACGCCGCGGTCAACGCCTATCCGCTATGGGGGGCGTACGGCGCGAGCAAGGCCGCGCTGCACCACCTCAGTCGCATCTGGAACGAGGAGCTCGCAACCGAGGGCGTGCGGGTGTTGTCGCTCGATCCGGGCGACATGGACACGCCGCTGCACGCGCTGGCGGTGCCCGACGCCGACCCTGCTGCGCTGAAGCGGCCCGAGGTTGCGGCGCGCGAGCTGGCCGACGCCATTGCAGCCGCGCTTCCCGCCGTCACGGCGCGTGCGCCGGTCGCGGCCGCGGAGACGTCATCGTGATCGCCGCCAGCCGACCAGTGCAACGGCCGCGCGACGCCAGACTTCTCGTGGTCGATGGGCAGGGCGGCCTCACGCATGCGCCGCGGGCGCAGCTTCTCGATTTCCTGACCCCGGGCGATCTGGTCATTGCGAATGACGCCGCGACGCTCCCAGCAAGCCTGCACGGCCGGCACATCGCGAGCGGCTCGGATATCGAAGTCCGGCTCGCCGGCCGTGCGTCGCTGGCGGCGGAGGACGTGCACAGATTCTCGGCCGTCGTGTTCGGCGCTGGCGACTTCCGCGCGAGGACCGAAGACCGCCCACTGCCGCCGCCTCTCGCGTCCGGCGATCGGCTGTCGCTCGGGCCGCTCCCGGCGACAGTCGAGCGCACGCTCGGCCACCCGCGCCTCGTCGTCGTGCGCTTCGATGGATCCCGTCGCGAAATATGGGCGGGCCTCGCGCGTCATGGCCGTCCGATCCAGTACGCGCACATCACAACGCCGCTGGCGATGTGGGACGTGTGGACACCGATCGCCGCGCTGCCGGCGGCCTTCGAGCCTCCCTCGGCGAGCTTCGCGCTGGACTGGGGATTGATTCGCGCCCTGCGCGGCCGGGCCGTCGCGTTCGCGACCATCACATCCGCTGCCGGCATTTCATCCACGGGCGATCCCGAGCTCGACGGGCGGCTCCCGTTCGATGAGCCGTATCGGATCCCGGACGTCGCGGTGGCCGCCATCCGCCGGACCCGATCCAGCGGCGGCAGCGTTGTCGCGGTCGGCACAACCGTCGTGCGGGCACTCGAGCACGCGGCGAGCCGCGCCGGCTTCGTCCGCGCGGGACAAGGGGTGGCCAATCAGCGTATCGGGGCGGACAGCCACCTGCGCGTCGTCGATGCCATCCTTTCCGGGACACACGAGCCGGGCAGCAGTCACTTCGAGCTGCTGCGCGCGTTCCTGGACGACCCGACTCTGGCCGAGGCGAGCGCATCGCTCGAGGCGCACGGTTACCGAACGCACGAATTCGGCGATTCGGTGCTCATCAAGAGAATGGACAGGGCCGCGGCAACGGCCGCGGCATGAACTGCACCGTGTCGTTCTCCCTTCTGGTTCGTCGGAGGGAACCGGGTTCTACCAAAACACGTCCAAATCGAAGACCATGACACCCGTTATCGACCTCGATGCCTATTTCGAGCGAATCGGCTACGCCGGCCCGCGTACCCCAGGGCTCGAAACCCTTCGTGGCATACACCTCAGGCATGCCCAGGCCATTCCGTTCGAGAACCTGAATCCACTCCTTCGACGGCCGGTGCGGCTCGATGCGGAGTCGCTCGAGCAGAAACTGGTGCGCGACGGCCGCGGAGGGTACTGCTTCGAGCAGAACCTCCTGCTGAGCCACGTCCTCAGGGCCGTGGGCTTCACCGTGACCTGGCTCGCCGCCCGTGTCCTGTGGAACGTGCCCGATGGCGTCGTCACTCCGCGCAGCCACATGCTGCTGCTCATCGACCTCGACGATGACGCGTTGGTCGCCGATGTCGGCTTCGGCGGCCTGACGCTGACCGGACCTCTTCGCCTGCAGCGGGACGTCGAGCAGGCGACGCCGCACGAGCCGTTTCGCTTGACGAGAGCGGGCGACGCGTTCGTGATGCAGGCACTCGTCAACGGGGAATGGAAAGGCTTGTACCGGTTCGATCTGCAGGAACAGCTTCTGCCGGACTACGAGGTGACGAACTGGTACCTCTCAAACCATCCTGGTTCGCATTTCGTCACCGGGCTCGTTGCCGCGCGGCCCGATCGCGATCGCCGCTATGTGCTCCGCAATCGCGAGCTCGCCGTCCATCACCTCGAAGGCGGCACCGAACGGCGTGTGCTGGCGACCACGTCCGAGCTCCTTGCCACGCTCGAAATGGTGTTTCGTCTCACCCTCCCCAATCACCCCGACTTGCCGGCGGCGTTGGATCGGTTGCCGATGCCAGCTCCCGCCGTGGCCCGGGCAGGATAACCGTCAAGCTCCCATCCGTCGGAGGGGCCGGCCGAGCCGGCTCCGAACCAAGAACCTTGAACACGAGAACCTTGAACACGAACCAAGAACCTGAACACGAACCGAGAAGCGAGAAGCGAGAAGTGCGAACACGAGGTTCTGATCAGATTCCGAGCCACGCCAGCCACGGCACGATGATCGCCATGTAGGCCGCGAAGAACGTGACACCCAGCACGAACCCGAGCACCCAGAAGTCGCGCCGGGCGATGTAGCCGCAGCCGTAGTAGATCGGATTCTGACCCGATGCGTAGGATGTCAGGATGCTCATGATGCCCAGCGCGAAGGCGAGCAGCATTGCCCACGCCTTGGGTGTCGCGGCGCCGGTCTGCACCCCAACCGCCAGGAACACCGCATACAGCGTGGCCGTGTGCGCGGTAATGCTGGCAAAGAGATAGTGGACGAAGAAAAACGCGCCGATGAGCGTGACGATCGTCAGGTATCGGCCGAGGCCGGCGAGCGCCGGCGCGATCGATTCCGCCATCCAGGTGACCAGTCCGGTTTCAGCAAGCCCCCCGGCGAGCGCGACCACGGCCGCAAACCAGACCAGCACGTTCCACGCCTCCGCGTGGCCGGTGACCTGTGCCCACGTGACCACCCTGAGGACGACCATGAGCGCCACGACCGCCATCGCGACCATCGTCGGATCGATGAAGCGGCCTCCGCCAATCCAGAGCGCCAGCGCGACGGAGATCAGCCCGAGCAAGGTTGCCTCGGCGCGCGAGATGGGGCCCATCTCGCGGAGTTGCGCGCGCGCCCACCCGGGAGCCTCGGGCGCCGCCTTGATCCGCGGCGGAAAGAGCTTGTACAGCGCGGCAGGCAGGACCGCAATCAGCAGGATGCCGAGCGGCGCAAAGCCAATGAACCAATCGGTCCACGAGATCGAGACGTTGGCGATCTTGGCCGCCAGCGTCACGGCGAGCAGGTTCGGCGCCATTGCCGTCATGAACATGCTGGACGTCACGGTGCTGCCCGCAAACGCGGTGTAGAGCAGGTAGGCGCCGATCCGGCGCGCGCTCGGATCATTCGGGCGCGAGTCGTACAACTCCGGAATCTGGCGGACGACGGGGTAGAGCGTGGCACCGCTTCGCGCGGTGACCGAGGGGGTGACTGGCGCAAGCGCGAGATCCGCGAAGGTCACGGCGTAGCCAAGTCCGAGCGGGCTCTGGCCGAGCACTTTTATGAGGTGCAGCGCGATGCGGCGGCCAAGCCCCGTCTGCGAGTACCCGAGCGACAACATGTATGCGGTGAAGACCAGCCAGACGGTGGCGTTGGCAAACCCGCTCACGGCCCAGCTCGTGGAATCAGCCGGTGACTCACGGACCATGCGGAAGGCGCCGGCCACCACGAGGCCGACGAGCCCGACAGCCGCCGCCGGGATCGGTTCGGCGATGATCCCCGCAATCACCGCGACAAACAGCGCGAAGTACCGCCACGCGCCGGGCGAGAGTCCTTCCGGCGCCGGCAGGAGGAGAATGGTCGCGCCAACAGCGAGCGGGATCAGCATGCGGATGCCGACTGGCCGCCGTCGCGTTGGCGGCGCCGCGGGCGGCACGATCACTGCTGACGGCGTGCTCACACGCGTCTCCACTGCGCGCGCGCCAGCTCGTGGAAATTCCGACCTCCCGCGTCGATGATCACCGCCGCGGGAAAATCGGCGACGTCGAGCACGTACAACGCTTCCGGCCCGAGCTCCGCGTACGCAGCCACCGATGCGGCCGTGATGTGTTTCGCCAGAAGCGCGCCGAGACCGCCTATTGCCGCGAAGTAGATGGCGCCGTGGCGGACGAATCCTTCCATGTCGTCACCGTGCAGCTCGCCCTTGCCAATGACGGCCCGGACACCGGCGCCGAACAGGGCGGGGAGGTAGCGCGCCATGCGGGCAGTCGTGGTGGGGCCGGCGGAGCCGATCACCTGCCCTGGCTTGGGCGGTGACGGTCCGGCCGCATACAGCACCTGCCCCTCGAGCGAGACAGGAAGCGCCTCGCGGCGCTCGAGCGCGCGCGTCAGGCGCGCGGCCGCGGCATCGCGCAAGGTGAGCACGCGGCCGGTGATCTCGACGGCGTCGCCGGCGCGAAGGGACGAAAGCGCCTCCTGGCAGTTGTGGCTTCCGGCTTCAGCCGGAGGAGAACGAGCCGGACGAGCTGTGTGCTGATCTTCCGCCTGAAGGCGGAAGCCACAGGAGCAGAGTTGGACGCGCCGTACGGAGGTCTCCATCACAGGGTCGCGGTGGCCCGCCGCATGGAATGGCACCCCAGGTTCACGGCCACCGGCAGGCCCGCAATGTGCGTGGGATGGACCTCGATGTTGACGGCGAGTGCAGTGACCACACCTCCGAGGCCCTGCGGGCCGATGCCGAGGCGGTTCACCGCTTCGAGCCACTCGTCTTCGAGCTCGCGCAGGTCGGGACGCGCGTTCCGCGTGGTCAACGGGCGGAGCACCGCCTTCTTGGCAAGGAACGCAGCCTGCTCGAAGGTTCCTCCGATGCCCACGCCGACGACGATCGGCGGGCATGCATTGGCGCCCGCTCGATCCACCGTGTCGATCACGACGTCGCGGATGCCGGCGACGCCGTCCGCCGGGACGAGCATCCGCAGGGCGCTCATGTTCTCCGCACCGAATCCCTTGGACGCCACCGTCACGCGCACCTCGTCGCCCGGGACGAGGTCCACGTGGATGACGCCCGGGGCGTCCCCGCCGCCGGCCATCTTCAGCCGCCGCGTGGGATCGCCAGTGACCGACCATCGCAGGTACCCGGACTGCGTGCCCTCGCGAATCGCGTCGTAGATGGCGTCGTGCAGGGAACCGCCGGCGAAGTGGGCGTCCTGTCCAACTTCCAGCATCACGACGGTCACGCCGCTGTCCTGACAGACCGGCAGCCGTTCTTCGGCGGCGATCTCGTAGTTGCGAACGATCTGCTCGAGCGTTCTTCGCCCGAGCGGAGACTCTTCACGCTCGACCGCGTTGCGCAGCGCGGCGAGCACGTCGGCGGGAATCTGGTAGTTGCTCTCGACGAGGAGCCGCGCGATTGCCTCACGAACGGCGGAGACCTCAACGTCGCGCACCCGCGTGGCCGTGGCGGACACGCGGGGATGGTACCACGGCGGCAGTGGGCAGTCGGCAGTGGGCAGTGCGAAGGCGGACCTGCCGCCTTCGCGCTTCGCGCTTCGGCGAGCCCCGCCGTAGCGCAGCGGAGGCGGGAAGGTCCGCCTCGACGGCCAGGGATGAAGGAATTCGTAGAGGCGGGTCTTTGGACCCGCCTCGCCGTGTTAGCATTCGCCAGGCGTCCACTGGCGGTGGGAGGCATTCCATGTCGAGACGACGTTTTCTCAAGACGACGGCGCTGGCAGGCGCCGGTGTGATGGCTGGCGGGCTCGGCGCGCCGAGACTGGACGCCGGCCAGCAAAAAGCGCCCACGAGCGCGACGAAGCGGCCCATCCGAATCCTGCTGGGCGGATACGGTCCGCCTTCAACGGGCTTCAGTCTCTCGCTCAAGCGGATTGGCGATCGCCTCGAGGCGAAATTTGGCGAGGAGGTCGACGTCAAGTACGTCTACAACATCCTCGACCTCGGCTACCGCGGCGACGACATCCTCTGGCTGGTCGAGGACGGCGTGTTGACGCTCGGATACCAGTCGAGCAGCTACTTCACCGAGCGCGTACCCGACCTGGGCGTGGCCGATCTCCCGTTCCTGTTTCCCGACGTCCAGAAGGCGCGGGCGGCGATGGACGGCCGTCTCGGGCAGGTGCTGACCGCAAAGATCGAAGCGGGGATGAACTTCCGCATCCTCGGGTACTTCGAAAACGGTTTCCGTCACGTGTCCAATCGCCTCCGGCCGATTCGCACCCCAGCCGACATGAAAGGGATGAAGATTCGCGTGCTGCCGAGCAAGGTGCAGGCACGCACGTTCGAGCTGCTGGGGGCCGAGCCGAAGATCCTGGACTTGTCGGAAGCGATCGAAGGCGTCAAGGCGGGCACGCTCGATGCGCAGGAGAATCCGTTTGCGAACACCGTGACGTACGGTGTCCACAAGTTTCATCGCTTCCATTCCGCGACGAACCACTTCTATCTCTCGCGTCCCATTTTCCTGCACCGGCCGTCGTTCGACGCGTGGCCACAGCGACTGCAGGAGGAACTGCGGGCCGCCGTGCAGGACGCGATCGTCTTCCAACGCGATCTGCACGTGAAGGAAGAGGACGATGCAATGGCCGCCATCCGGAAGGAAGGAGGCGAGATCCTCGAGCTGACGCCGCAGGAGCACGCGTCGTTCGTCCGCGCCGTGAACCCGATTTTCGGCGAGGCGCGTCGTGACTATGGACGCGAGCTCATGGGCTTGGTTGGCCTTTAGAGTCATATCGACTAGACTCGGTGCGGTGGCCAAGCACTCGAAAGAGGAACTCGATCAGATTCTGGCGCGCCTCGATGACGTGCTGAAGCAGGCGCAGGAGCTGCAGTCGGAACTGCGCGAGAAGATGGCGAGGCGGGCCGAGGACGATCTACGCGCCGCGGAAGAGATCGAGGCCAGGCGCGCGCGAACCAGACGTCAATAAACAGATGGGCTCCGGGCTTCAGGCTCCAGGCTCGGGGCTTCTGCCTGGGCATCGGCTCCGGGCTACGCCAGAAGCCCGAAGCCAGGAGCCCGCAGCCCAGAGCTACCGCGTCGCCGTGGGCGCGGTCGTCAGCTTGATCGGCTGGACCATCGCGCCGTTCCCGGCGGTGTCCCACGCCGCAAATCGCACCCACTTCTTCCCGGCGGCGTCGAAGGGTATCTCGAAGTGCCGCCGGCCGAAAGCGGGCCCGTCGGCGGCTGAAATGATCTGCCGATCCGTTTTCACGCCGTCGCCCCAGACCACTTCCACGAAGTCGAGCGGGAAGGTCCACTCCACGTCGGCGGCAATGGTGCGCTTCGCGCCCGCGCCCTTGACCTCGTACGACGGGATCAGCACCTCGCCCGACGTCCAGAAGTAGTCGCCGCGCTTCATGGCGTTGATGATCGGGCTCCAGTCGCTCGTGCCGGGCAGCGCATCGAGCTTCACGTAGTTCACCGGGTTGTTGGCGTAGGTGTCGTCGCCCGGGCCCTGCTCGTAGGTTTCGGTGATCGCGTTGATGAACTTGGGCGGTGTCGGCACGTCCGCCAGCCAGTTGTTCATCTCGTCCCAGAGCGTCTGGCACCGGATCTCGCACAGCCGCTGCTCCGAGCCGTCGAGCCCCATGCCCCAGCGCACGCCGATGCCGCGATAGTGCTCGTCGCGGAAGTGATCGGTGTTCTTGATCGCATCCGGATAGCCGGTCGAGCCCTTCGAGCGCGGATGCGGCATGAAGATGAGCAGGTTCTCCCGGCGGGCCATCTCCATCATGTCCGCCGGACCGCCGATGTTGTAGACCTTGCCGTAGGTGGGGTGATCCTGCACGAGCGGCTGCCCGGCCGGACGCGACTGGTTCCAGTAGACAGGATGCGAGATCAGCAGGTCGTTGTGGCCGCCGAGCCCGCCGGCGCCGCCTTCCTCGTTGGGCATGATGAGGAAGTGCTTGTCCGAATGCCGGCGCGCGGCTTCGTAGTAGTCGGCCAGGGTCTTCAACCGATCTTCCCTCTGGTTGCCGAAGCCGAGGCCGCTGCCGTCGATGGGCGCGAAGATGTTGATGCCGGCCGACTTCATCACGTCGAGGTCCGGCAGGCGCGCGTCGAGCCCGCCCATGCGCCGCAGCCTCCCGACCATCGCGGTGTGGAAGTGCGTCGCCATCACCTGGTAGCCAGGCAGCGGCTTGAAGCGATCGTCGCGCGTGAACGCCAGTGCCCCGCGCGCTGCTCCGTCCGCGGCCGTCGCGCTCACATAGAGGTAGACCGGCATGCGCTGCCACGTCCCGGGGCGCGCGCTGCGCAGGGCAAAGTTCTGCCGCGTATCCTCCTCGCCCCGTCCCATCTCCTCGGGATGCGCCTCGGCGTCGGGCTGCCGCACACCAAACGAAAACGTCGAGTCGGTGTCCTTGCGGTACCAGTTGTATCCGAGGTTGTAGGAGACCTCGCGCGACCAGAAGAAGTTGTGCGGCGGAGGAAACGCCGCGATCGAGCCCCCCGGTCCTTCGGCGACGACCAGCCGGTTGTTCGCGCGCAGCGGAACGGGACCGGCGTTGGCGGCGCCGCCAAACCGATATTCCTGCCAATTGTTGGCCACATCCCGCCAGGCGATCCGCGAGGCCGGCTGGATGGCCGCACCCTTGAGGCCCGCTTCGTACTTGTAGGCGACAGAGTCCACGTCCGTCTTCGCGACGACCTCCTGCTTGACGAGGTTGGTGCCCTTGTAGAGCGTGTACTGCAGGCGTCCCGCGAACACGCCAAGCTGTACGCCGTCGAAGCTGATCTCGAGGCGCGCGCCGTGGGCCTTTACCTCGCACGATCGGCTGGCGTACGCGGCGGTCGCACGCGCGACCTCCTCCGGCCTGCGCGGAAGCGGTGCCTGGTTGGCAACCCCCTTGGGCGGCGGAATCGCGTTCATCCGCGTGTCCTGGAGCGGCTCGAGGTTCAGCGGGGCGTCCCAGAACGCATCCCACTTGATGCTGTCGACGAGCGACGGCGTGATCTCGACCTTCAACTGCCGGAGCGGCTGCAACTGCTGTTCTGTGACGCGGCGCAGGCCGGTGACGACGCGGAAGTCAGGAGTCAGGCCGGAGGCAACGGTCTTGAATTGGCCTCCACGCGGCCGGACGGCCAGCTCCTGGATGGTCGGCGCCCCCGCGACGACCGCGAGGCGCATGCGGACCTCCTGCCCCTGGTCTCCCTCCCACGTTGCGGTAAGCGTGTCGTTGGCAACCGCGGCCGTCAGCCCCGACGCCGGACGGTATCCATCGAGATTGCAGGACAGGGTATCGGCCCAGGCCGGCGAGGAGAAGAGCGCCGCGATGCAGAACAGCGCGATTCGCCGGACCTGACACACGAAACTCGCTTTCATGAGGCCTCCAGTAGTGCGCGTAGTATATAGCTGGCAGCGGGCAGCAGGCAGCAGCCAGTGAACACGGACAGCGGTCGATCTTCCGGCTAAAGCCGGAAGCCACAGCAACTGTGGTTGTGGCTTCCGCCTTCAGGCGGAAGACCTGCCGGCCGCCGGCTGTCGGCTGCCTGCTACGGAGGAGGGTCGCATGCTCCGTCACGTCGTGATCGCGATAACCCTGTGCTGTGTGGTGTCGTCGGCGGTGGCCCAGACGAGCTGGCCCAACCAGCGCGACGCCGATTTCCTCGTTAGGGATTTCCGTTTCGGCAGCGGCGAAACGCTCCCCGAGCTGCGGATGCATTACGTCACGCTCGGCACCCCGAAGCGCAATGCCGCTGGCGAGATCACCAACGGCGTGCTCCTGCTTCACGGCACGAGCGGGTCGAGCGCGGCGTGGCTGACGCCGCCGCTCGCGAACGGGCTGTTCGCCAAGGGGGAGCCGCTCGACGCGGCGGAGTATTTCGTCATCATTCCCGACAGCATCGGCGCCGGCCGCTCCAGCAAGCCGAGCGACGGCCTGCGCGGGAAGTTCCCGCACTATCGCTACAAGGACGCCGTCGAACTGCAACACCGGCTCGTGACCGAGGCGCTCGGCATCCGGCGCCTGCGTCTCGTGCTCGGCAGCTCGATGGGCGGCATGCACACCTGGATGTGGGGGGAGATGTTTCCGGACGCGATGGACGGGCTCGTCCCGGTTGCCAGCCAGCCGATCGGCATCAGCGGCCGCAACTGGATCAACCGGCGCATCCGCATCGAGGCGATCAGGAACGATCCCGACTACAACGGCGGCAACTACGAGCGCAATCCTACGACGTACATCTACACACTTCCGCTCTCGGCGATGACCACCGAGAGCGCGATCCAGTTGCAGGAGATGGCGCCAACCCGCGAGGCGGGTGACAAGCTATACAGGGCCCTGGTGGAGGAAGCGCGCAAGGGGGACGCCAACAACCAGCTGTACGCGATCGAGGCCGTGATGGATTACGATCCGTCCAGGGATCTCGAGAAGATCAAGGCCCGGCTGCTCGCCATCAACTTCGAGGATGACGAAGTCAATCCGCCGGAACTGAACGTGCTCGAGCCCGCGATCAAGCGCATTCGCCACGCGAAGCACGTCGTCGTGCCGGCCAGCCGCGCGACGCACGGTCACTACTCCTATCTCCGCGCTGCGTTGTGGAAATCGTACCTGGCGGATTTCATGAAAGGGTTGCCGTCGCAATGAAGTACCCACTGGTCGCCGTCGCCGTGATGCTGGGAACGCTCGTTGGAGCTGCACAAGGGAGCAAGACAGCCAAGGAAGGGATCTATACCGAGGCCCAGGCTGCGCGCGGAAGAAAGCATTACGTGACGGCCTGCGCTTCCTGTCACCAGGAGGGGCTGCAGGGGGCAGACCTGGCGCCGCCGCTCAAGGGCGACGATTTCCTGCTGCCGTGGTCGAGTCAGTCCGTCAACGACCTTTTCGAGCGCGTGGCGAAGACGATGCCGGGTGACGCCCCGGGGAGCCTCACTCCAGAGGTCAACGCCGACATCGTGGCGTTCCTGCTCCAGCAGAACAGGTTTCCCGCCGGGAACGAAGACCTGAAAGCCGACGCGGCGGCGCTGAAGGCGATCGCGATCGGCAAGTAAGCTTCCTGGCTTTCGTGGGGCCGGCTTCAGGCGTCAGTCAACTTTCACTCCAACGAGCCACGGAGTCACGGAGACACGGAGGAAACCAAGCCTCTTGGGGCTCCGTGCCTTCGTGTCTCCGTGGCCCGTGGCTGGTCACAGGCGTTACTTCGCCAGCGGGTCGGGGCGAACCTGGAACTTCACGATCTTGCCCGTCGAGCCCTTGCCGGTTTCGAGGTGCCAGGGCGTGCGGTTGGCGTAGGTCGTCCACAGGCCCTTGCCCTTCCAACCAGCCTTCGGGTTGTCGATGCGGCCGTCAACCTGCTTGACGAAGAACCCCATCGGATAGGGCACGCGCGCCGTCACCCATTTCCCGTCGCGCAGGAACAACAGCGCGTCCGACAGGTTGCCGGTCGCGATCGGCGTGTTCCGTCCGAGGCCGAACGTGTCGTACTTGTCGACCCACGCGTAGTAGTTGGAGTCGGCGGCGGCCGATTCGGGATTGCCCTTGAAGTTGGGACCCGGCACGGGGTAGAACGACCACCCTTCGGAGCAGTGTTGTCCCGTTGCCTTCGGACCGTTCAGCGGGCCCTTGCACTTGCGCCGGTCGAAGCTGGCGAGGTGTCCGCTCGCCATCACCGTCCAGAACACGCCGTTGCCGTCGACGTCCATGCCTCGCGACGTGTAGCCGGCACCCTGGACCTGTCCCCATGGCACCTCATAGATCTCCGCGAGTGTCGTCATCGGCGGGTTCGGCCCGGGCGCAACACGAACAGCGGCGCCCGGGAAGGCATTCAGGGTGCCCCACACCGAGCCGTCGACCGGGCTCACGCTGATGCCATAGAAGCTCACGTCGATCCGCTTGTCCTTGGTCGGATCGACCGGCTGGTCCGGGTCGACCCACGCGTCCTGCCTGCCGTTGCCGTTGGTGTCGAGAACGAGCGGCGCCCAGCCCTGTGCCTTCTGCTCGTCCCTGGTCTCGTCGAGGATCCGTGTATTCACCCAGCCGACTACTCCGCCTTCACCCGACCAGATCGTGTTGTCGGCGTCGTGCGCGAAGTTCAGGTGGAAGGTGCCGAAGCAGGTGTTGACGATCGAGAACTGCTTCGTCGTCTGGTCGTAGACGGTGTACTGCCGGCCGCTGGTGTTCAGCGGGTAGTGTTTCGCCGATGGGTGGCTCGACCCCGCCTTGCAGAAGTCCGGATTGGCCGGCGGCCGGGTCCGCGACGTGTTCCACGCCCGGCCCTTGTGATCGAGCACGTTGCTGTGCGCGATGACACGGCTGCTCCAGTACGCCTCCTCGCCCCAGTACGGCGATGGCGCGCCGATCTTGGTCGCTCCGGGTTGCAGCTTCGGATCGAGCGTGGGGATGGTGACCTGCGTGGCGGTGTTGCGCACCGGGTCGAAGATGCTCATCAGGTCGGAGCTGTTCTCGTGCACGCCGAAC
Organism: Vicinamibacterales bacterium; assembly: GCA_036521515.1. GTDB lineage: Bacteria > Acidobacteriota > Vicinamibacteria > Vicinamibacterales > UBA2999 > Gp6-AA40. The sequence goes on along the minus strand of DATDHP010000274.1, from coordinate 7,634 downwards.
ACCGGGCCGTTGGCGTTGACCGTCGGGTTCCGCTTGTCGCTGGCCACCGCGTCGTGGAAGTACTGCCGATCGTCGGCCCAGTCCCACTGCGTGACGACGATGTTGCGCTCCACGCCCTGCGGCCGCGGCGGCGCCTCGCGCGGATACTCGCCGGCGGCGATGCGATCGGTCCAGTCGGCGAACGTCGCGATGACACGTTGCCTGCCAAACCGATTGAGGTTGAGATACATGTTGCCGCCGCCATCGAGGCCGGATTTGAGGCGCCTGTCCCATGCGTCGGCGGACGAGTCGAAGACGCCGAGCTGTTTCGGCATTTCACGCGTCGCCTTGTTACCCATCTGGTGGCACGGCGTGCACGTGCTCGTCTTCACGTTGTTGATCCACATCGCCTGGCTTCGCATCGCCTCGGAGATCCCGTTGCCGTTCGGACCCGTCCCGGGGAACTCCTTCTTGTCGGGAATATCGAGGAGGGCATACCAGTAGTTCGCCGGGTAGTACTCGGCCGCCGCGCGCGCATCCGGTGCGATGACCGCCGTCAGGTTGACGTTCCTGCCCGGTGCGCTTTGCACCTTCGGCGAATCCACCAGACCGTAGCCCCGGGACCAGACGGCGTAATTCGCCTTGGGAAGATCGGGCACCAGGTAGCGCCCCCGGTCGTCGGTCACGACGGTCCTGATCAGCCGGGTCGGCAGATCCGTGGTTTCCGCGATGACCCAGACCCCGGCTTCCGGCCCCTTGGCGCTCGTCACGACGCCGCCAATGTCGTCGTTGTCGATGCGAACGGCGCCTCCGTTCTGGGCGAATGTTCCGCCAATGGAAAGGGCCAGGAACGCCGCAAGGCTGATCCCGAGTACGCGTGGCGACGCTGCCCGCTTCGTCATGGTGCTGTGCCTCCTGATGCGATGCGCAACAATGCTGGTTCCGGCAGAATTTCTCGAGAAGGGCCAACAGTAGACGACGCTGTTTGGGCATGTCAAATGCGCACTGCCCGCCGCCGGCTGCCCGCTGCCTGCTAGAATCTGCCATGCCAACCGTACTCCACGCTGACCTGCAACAGGACGGGCCTTCCACCTCGAAGGCGACGGTCCGTTCTCACACCGTGTTTGTCGATCGCCCCGCCGCGAAGGGCGGCGCCGATAGAGGGCCTCTCGGCGGCGAGTATCTGCTCGTGGCGCTCGGCGGCTGTTTTTCGAGCCACCTGCTGGCGGCGATCCGGGCGCGCGAGGCGCCTGTCACCGGCCTGCGCGTCTCGGTCAACGGCACGCTCGACGGATCGCCGGAACGGTTCACCACGTTCGAGGTGTCGGTGGACGCCATCTGCGACGACCGCGACCTTCTGGACAAGCTGGTCGCGATTGCGGAGCGGGCCTGCCAGGTGATCGGCACGCTCCGGCTGTCGGCCCCGGTCGCCGTGACGGTCAAGACCCCCGCGCCGGTGGAGCGCTAGGTTCATCCGCGCCAGCGGCCTCCCAGCTCCAACGGCCGACGTTTGCCCAACTCCGGGGTGGAACAACAGACGCTTGCCCTGACTCGCAACGCGCCCGCCGCCACATTTTGGGAGTTGGGCGTTGGCTCATCGTAAGGGGGTTGGGAGTTGACAGGTTTTCAAGGTGAGTTAATGTGTGCGCCGGAGGCGTCATGACAGACTTCGCCATCCGCATCGGTCACCGTCCCGGAGAGCTCGCGCGCGTGGCCACCATTCTTTCCCGGTATGGCGTCAACCTGAAGTCACTCGCCGCACTCGCCATCGACGACATGGCGACGGTCCACCTCCTGCCCGACGATCCTGAGCCCGCCCGCGCCGCGCTGCAACAGGGCCAGATCCCATTCGAAGAGACGGAGGTCCTGACCGTTCTGCTCGAGAACCGGGCAGGCGAGGTCGCCGCCCTGGCAAGCCGTCTCGCCGACGCGAGGGTCAACCTGCGCGCGATGTATGTGACAGGCGTGGTCGACAACCTCGTCGAACTGGCCATCGTCGCCGAGGACGCGTCGAAGGCCAGGCAGGTGCTTGGTTAGTGGGCAGTGGGCAGTGGGCAGTGGGCAGAAAGCATCGAAAATGGCTCGAAGCCTCTGCGTCACCGCCGCTGTCGACGGCCGACGGCCGACTCTGAGATGAGCGGTGTCCCTCCGCCCCTGCGGCCGGCGGAGCGCGTGCCGCCCGAGCGCTTCAATCTGCCGTTCGAGCGCATCCGGGAGGGTTACTACTCGGACAAGTACTTCGTGCGTACGCGCGACGTGCTCATCCTGACGGGCCGGAACCCGCAGGTCACCATGCAGGTGTTCCAGAAGCACCATGCGTGGGTCGGCGGCGTGGACGAGGCGATTGCGATCCTCAAGCGATGCCTCACAACAGCCTACGAGTGGACCGATCTGGAGGTCCGCGCCCTCCGCGACGGCGACGTCGTCGAACCGCACGAGACGGTGATGCACATCACCGGGCCGTATGTGGCGTTCGCCCATCTCGAGACGGTGTACCTTGGCGTGCTCGCGCGCCGAACGCGCGTCGCCACCAACACGCGGCGTGTCGTCGAGGCGGCATGGCCGAAGCCCGTCATCTTCTTCCCGGCGCGATTCGATCACTGGCTCGTGCAGACCGGCGACGGCTATGCGGCGCACATCGCCGGCGCGATCGGGGTGTCCACCGACGCGCAGGCCTCCTGGTGGGGATCGCACGGCATCGGCACGGTGCCGCACGCGCTCATCGCCGCCTTCGACGGCGACACGGTGGCGGCGGCACGCGCGTTCGCCGGGGCCATGCCGGAGGAGCTGAGCGTCATCTCGCTCGTCGACTTCGACAACGACTGCGTGGGAACGTCGCTCGCCGTCGCCCGCGCGCTCGGCCCGCGGCTGTTCGGTGTCCGCCTCGACACGTCGGAGACGCTGGTGGACCGCTCTATCGTGCCGCAGATGGGTGACTTCGACCCGCGCGGTGTCAATCCGCAGCTGGTGCGGAATGTCCGTGCGGCGCTCGACGCGGAAGGGTTCCAGCACGTCCAGATTACGGCGTCCGGCGGCTTCGATCCGGAGAAGATTCGCCGGTTCGAGGCCGAGGGCGTTCCCGTCGACGCCTACGGCGTGGGTTCGTCGCTGTTCCGCGGAGCGTTCGACTTCACGGGCGACATCGTGCTCGTCGACGGGAAGCCGATCGCGAAAGCCGGGCGCTGGTTCCGGCCGAACCCACGGCTCGAGCTGGTTCCATAGGCGGACCTCCCGCCTCCGCTGCGCTGCGGCGAGGCACGCCGAAGGACGAAGCGCGAAGGCGGCAGGTCCGCCTGTCCTCCCCAGGGAAGTTGCTACCCCCAGTACGCCTGAGATGCCGTAGTATCTACCCGCGCTTTGTTCGCCTCGCGCGATTTAAACGTTGTATATAACGAGACCAATGGGCAAAAAATGAAACGCCTGTCGGCTGTTTCTGCCTTCGTTGCGATCGGTCTGGTGGCGCTGCCGGCCCTGTCGCAGCAGCAGCCGGCGATGACCGCCCATTTCATCGACGTGGGCCAGGCGCATGCCACGTTGCTGGAATTTCCGTGCGGTGCCACACTGATCGACGCGGGGAGCCAGGATGATGAGCACGAGACCGCGCTGCTTACGTACCTGGAGACGTTCTTCGACCGCCGTACGGATCTGAACCGCACACTCGACTCCGTCCTGATTACCCACAATCACCTCGACCACACCCGCTCGCTCCGGCGCATCGTCGAGGAGTTCACCGTCGAGCGTTACATCGACAACGGCTTCACCACGGGCAGCGGCCGTGGCGGTCCCACCTGGCTGCGCAACGAGGTCAGTGCGGGGCACCGGCAGATCACCGTCCGCGACATTCCCGAATCGGCGGTCGAGGCCGCCGCCGGGAACCGTGGGCTGACAGACGTGGACATCGACCCGATCGCCTGCAGCGTCCGCGATCCCCGCATCCGCGTGCTCGGCGGCCGCTACGACGAGAACCCGGGCTGGCCCGAGGGGGAGTTCGAGAACCAGAACAACCACAGCCTGGTCACGCGCATCGACTTCGGCTCGGCGTCGTTCCTGTTCATGGGCGACCTCGAGGAGGCGGGCATCGAGATGCTGGTCGAGCACTATGGGGACGCCGAGGGCGGCGTGCTCGACGCGGACGTGCTCCAGGTGGGACACCACGGGTCGCACAACGCGACCACGCGCGGGCTGCTCGACGCCGTGACGCCGCGCGTGGCGGTCATCCCGGTCGGCCAGTGGACATTCGGCCGCACGGGCGGAAACTTCACGACCTTCGCGTTCGGCCATCCGCGGCGCGACGCCGTGGATCTGCTCACACAGCACATGACCCGCCGCCGCACGCCGGCCAAGACCGTCAAGGTGGCCGACCGCGCCCGCCGCTTCAGCGATCTTCGCGTCGCCGACGCGATCTACGCGACCGGATGGGACGGCACGGTGCGGGTTGTGGCTCGGGCGCAGAACGACATCACGGTGTACCGCGAGCACTGAAACGACACCCAGTGTGATTTCACGGTGAACCTGTCGGCCGCGCAGATGCAGACCACGTTCAACTGAGCAGCCCTTCCGGCTGAAGCCGGAAGCCACAGTCGCGGGCGGCCGAAGCCGGCCCCTACTCCTCTGTTGTTGTGGCTTCCGGCTTTAGCAAGAAGTCTCGGTTGATGTACGCTAAGCGCGTTTCCGCACCGGTGACACGCGCCCACTCCCCGGTCTTCCGCTCGTGGCCTGCCTGCCGCGCGTCGGTCGCGCTCTGGGCAGCGGTGTGGGCGGTCGCCTGCGGGCAGACCCAATCGGCCGACGAAGCTGGGCAGTTCTACAGGGGCAAAGTCGTCAGCATCGTCGTCGGCTCCGGCGCCGGCGGCGGCTTCGACACCACCGCACGCCTCGTCGCGAGGCACATCGGCCGGCACATCGCGGGCGATCCCACCGTCATCGTCCAGAACATGCCGGGCGGCGGCGGGCTCGTGGCGGCGAATCACATCTTCAGCGCCGCGGCCAAGGATGGCACCGTCATCGGCCTCTTCCACGAGGCGCAGGTCATGAACCAGCTGACCGGCGGCGAGGGCGTCCAGTTCGATCTTCGGGCGTTCAACTGGCTGGGCAGCTCGTATGTCGATCCCAACGTCTGCATCGTTCGCACCGACGCGCCGGTCACCACGTTCAAGGACATGCTCGCGCGGGGTACACCGATCGCGGTTGGCGGCACCGGTCCAGGCTCGAACACCTACGACGCGCCGCGCGTGCTGGCCGCCGCGACCGGCGCGCCGTTGAAGGCGGTCGCCGGATACCCCACGACAAACGACGTTCGGATCGGCGTGGAGCGCGGCGAGCTCCAGGGCATGTGCCTCGGCTGGGAGTCGGTCCAGTCCGCGTCGGGACAGTGGCTCGAAGACAAGTACGCAGTCGTGTTCGTCCAGAACGGGACCACGCGGCACCGTGATCTGCCGAACGTGCCGCTCGCGCTCGAGTTCGCCACAGATGACGACAGCCGCATGCTTCTGCGGCTCGTGGACGCGCCGGGCGCGATGGCCAAGCCGTTCGCGCTCCCACCCGGAGTGGATCGCGCGCGAGTGCAGGAGATGCGCAGCGCGTTGTCAGCCACCTACCGCGATCCTGCGTTCCTCGAGGAGGCACGGGCGATGAAGCTCGACTTCCAGCCGAAAGACGCGACTGAGATCCAGCGGGTCCTCGACGAGGTGCTCGCCACACCGCCTCACATCGCGGCGAAGTACCGCCAGATCATCCAGCCATAGCCCACTTGAGTTGTTCACTTTCACGGGCCGCGGAGACGCGGAAGCGCGGAGATAATCTGGCCTTATTGTCTTCGCGTCTCCGCGTCAGCCACCCCACCGCGCAGGCGTGCGCGGCGGGGACCCCGGTCACCGCGGCTGCGTGGAAGCGAAGGGTGCCCGGGGATGGAGTAACGATATGAGTAGCGCGCGGCCGCCGGACCTGCGCACCTGGATTGCGCAGATCGAAGGCCTCGGTGAGTTGCAGCACGTCAAGGGCGCCCACTGGGAGCTCGAGATTGGCGCCATTTCCGAAATCAACTACCGCCGGAAGCCCTCGGCCGCACTGCTGTTCGACGACATCGTCGGCTACCCGCGGGGCTGCCGCGTGCTCACCGGCACGCTCAGCAACGCGCGCCGCATGGCGATCACGCTCGGGCTCGACCCGAACCTCGACACGGCCGGCCTCGTGCACGCGCTCCGCGGCAAGCCGCTGCAGTGGGAGGCGGCCGCGCCGCGGTTCGAGCCGGACGTTGTCGAGTCCGGGCCGATCCTGGAGAACATTCTCCACGGGCGCGACGTCGACCTCACGCGCTTTCCGGCGCCGCTCTGGCACGAGCACGACGGCGGTCGATATATTGGGACCGGGGTCGCCGTGGTGACGAGCGATCCCGACACCGGCCGGATCAACGTTGGCGCCTATCGCGTGATGATCCAGGAAGACGGTCGATCCGCCACGGTCAATGCCGAGGCGGGCAAGCAGGGCCGCGCGCAGTACGATCGCTGGTTCGCCAGGCATGGGAAGGCGCCGGTGCTCGCATCGTTCGGCCACGATCCGCTGCTGCTGATGGTGGCCGGGACCGAGGTTCCGAACACGATCAGCGAGTACGCCTACGCGGGCGCGATGATCGGGAAGAAGCTCGCCGTCGTGCGCGGCGAAGTGACCGGCCTTCCGATGCCGGCCTCGGCCGAGATCGTCGTCGAAGGCTGGATTCGGCCGGAACGCGTGCTGAAGGAGGGGCCCTTCGGTGAGTGGACCGGATATTATTCCGGCTCTCTCCGGCCCGTGCCGGCGATCGACATCGAACGTCTGTACTTCCGGAACGACCCGATCATCCTGGGTGCGCCGCCCGGCAAGCCGCCCAACGACTATTCGTACATGCGCGCCCTGCTGAAGTCGGCCATGATCCAGGACGAGCTCGCGAAAATCGGCGTGCGCGACGTCCGCGGCGTGTGGGCGCACGAGACCGGGGGCGGCCGCCTGATCATCGTCGTCTCGATCAAGCAGCGCTTCTGCGGCCATTCGCGGCAGGCGGGCTACATCGCCGCCCAGTGCCAGGCGGCGGCGTACATGAATCGCTTCGTCATTGTGGTCGACGACGACGTGGATCCGATGAACCTGGAGGAGGTGATGTGGGCGGTGAGCACGCGCTGCGAACCGTCTGAAGACATCGAGATCATGCGCAAGTCGTGGGGCAGCAAGGTCGACCCGATGCTCGCGGATCCGAATGTCCCCTACAACAGCCGCGCGCTCATCGATGCGTGCCGCCCGTTCGAGAAGCTCGACACGTTCCCGCGCGTCGCGCAGGCGAGCCCGGAGCTGGTGCGGCAGATGGTCGGCAAGTGGAAGGATCTCTTCGCCGATCCGAGGGTCCCGCTGCCCGAGAGCACGATCCCGTCCTCGGCGGTTGGTGAAATGCGCGGCGCGGGCGTGACCGCGATGGATCGGAAGGACTGATGGTAGCCGGCAGCCGGCAACGGGCAGCAGGCAGCAGGCCTGCCGCCAGCGATCTTCCGCCTGAAGGCGGAAGCCACAACTGTCGGGTGTGGCTTCCGGCTTTAGCCGGAAGGCAGCAGACGCGTCGCGAACCTGGGAAGCTTCGCGACTGATGGACGTTTTTGCCTCGGCCCTCCTCCAGGTCCTCGCGCCGCACA
>DATDHP010000273.1:0-2091 GCA_036521515.1 Vicinamibacterales bacterium | reverse complement strand
ACCGCGTCACGAACTCGGCATCGAGCTCGGCCCGCCGTTCCGCCTCACGCTCGCGGCGCCTGGTGCGTGCCTCCGCGTCGTTCAGGCACGCGACCTCGGCGCGCTCGAGCGCGTGTTCCTCGACGAGCAGTCCTTGGCGCTCGTACCGCTTGCGCGCGCGACTCCATTTCAGCACCAGGGCGGCCAGCGTCGAGAGTTGACGCGCGCGGCGCGTCAGCGCAGCATCACCAGACGCCAGAAACAGGAGGTGATCGAGATCCGCACACGTGAGGCAGAGCGCGCCCCGATCGCCGGCCAGACAGATCAGCGCCCTGGAGCCGAGGTCTTCGCGACATTCGTCACAGCGCGACTCGCGGGTCGAGATGAAGACGCGTAGGTTCGAAGGAGCTCGTCGGCCGCTGCCAAGCCGCCGTGCGATCTCGGCCGGATCAGAACGGGATGTCGTCATCTGCGATGCCGTCATAACCCGTCATCGTCGACTTCTTTGCGGCGATTTTGGCGGGACCTGGCTGGCGGGGCGGAACCGGAATCTCCGGCACCTGCGAAACCACCGCTCCTGTGTCGATTGCGCCCGCGATCTCCCGCAGCTCCGCGCTGATCTGCTGCATCACGTCCGGGTCGATAGAGCCATGCGCGCGCCACTTCTCTAGATCGTCCGCGAGATTGGTGAAATAGCAGACCAGATTGTCCACCTGTGACATCGCATCAATCGCGTGTACCCGTGTGTCGGCGTCCTGGTGCGGAGACACAGGCTCGCGCGAATCCCCACCGGCTGTCTGCGGACGACGACTACGAGGATCGACGCCGAACCGCTTCCGGTGGAGCTCTTCGATGAACGCGCCGACAGGCTTCCAGCGCTCCTGGGGGCCCGGTCGCAGGCGCGGCAACTTCTTCGGATTCATGCCGAGGCGCCGCGACATTTCAAGCTGACGAGCATTCAGCCGACAGATCTTCTTTGCGTTCCTCCACGCCTCTTCATCGCGGGCTCGATGCGTCTTCGCCACGCCGCCATCACCCCGCGCTGTCTGGATACGGACTCGAACATCGCCCACGGCCGACGGGCGCCTGTGAAAGAATACGTCAACTCGTCACCACCATTAGCAATTCCAATCACGAGCAAGACATGCAGAGCCGGTCATTGCAACCCGACCCAATTGCCGTTACCGAGACCGAGACGTATCAGACGCTGCTCACGCGCGCACAGCGGCGGACCGGGGGCGTGCCGGCCGAGAGCATCGTGCGGCACGTCCTTTCAGTCACACACGGAGGCGACTGGCCGGTTCAGCGCGAGGCGCTCGAGGCGGTACTTCGCCGCTGCGCGTCGGTCCAGGCCGACGAGATTCAGATCGTCGGGCGGCCTCGTGGCGGTGTGCTGGGTCTGTACGCCACGCGGCGCAGTGACTCGCGCGCACGCCCGTATCGCACGAGGCTTCATCGGATCGAGCCACTCGCCGGCAGTTGCGACTGTGCAGATTTCGTCCGGAACTCGCTCGGCCTGTGCAAGCACCTGGTCGCCGTGCTCGAGCACGCGCGTTCGAAGCGACGTCGCGACGAGCTCGAGCGCGAGTCGGCGCAAGAGCCTGTACCTTTGCGCTGGGATCCCGTCCGTCCGCTGACCGGCCCTGGCGACTGGTTGGCGCGCATTCGCTGGGCGGACGGCACGCCCGACCGCGATCTGCGGCGCTGGTTGCGTCCAGCAAACGGACGCGGTTGGACGGTCGCGATTCCGCAAACGCCGCGGCTGCGGCTGGCGCTGGTGGACCGATTGCTCAGCGTGCTTCGCGACGGAGGGAGCGAGCCGGCACTGCACGCGCTGCTGCAGCACGAGCGCGCGCGGCTCGTGCGCGAGATCGAGGCCGCGAGCACCCGGAACCGCCTGCACCACGCGCTGCGCACCCTCAAGCAATCGCTTTACCACTATCAACACCAGGGGGTCGAACGGTTCTTGATGTCCGGGCGCCTGCTCCTGGCCGACGACATGGGCCTCGGGAAGACCGCCCAGGCGATTGCCGCCTGTCACGCACTTTGGCACACCGGTAACGTCCGGCGTGGTCTCCTCATCGTCCCTGCTGCGCTCAAACCGCAGTGGCT
>DATDHP010000272.1:0-16458 GCA_036521515.1 Vicinamibacterales bacterium | reverse complement strand
ATCACGCCCGCCGATCGCAGCACGCGCGTGAGTGCCCGGGTATCCACGTCGCCGATCGCGACGATGTGGTGCCGGGTCAGATACTCGCGCAGCGTCCCGTCGGCCCGCCAGTTGCTCGAAATCGGCGACGCTTCGCGCATCACGAAGCCGGCCACGCGCGGCGCCTGAGACTCCGCGTCACCCGACGACACACCGTAGTTGCCGATGTGAGGCGCCGTCATGGTCACGATCTGACCGGCATAGGAGGGATCGGTCAGGACCTCCTGATATCCCGTCATGCTGGTATTGAAGACCACTTCACCGTGCGCCTCGCCCGGCGCGCCGGCGGCGACGCCGCGGTACCACGTGCCGTCTTCAAGAGCCAGAATGGCGTTCATGTGTGGGAAACCACTTCATCGTTCAAGGGAGGCCGCCACGCGCGCGCGCCCGCCCGCGGCGACCGTGACCGTCGTCGCCCAGCGCCGGTGATCGGGCAGCACAATGCGCACGGTGTGTCTGCCGGCGGGAACATCGCTGAGCGACATCGGCGTCGTTCCAACCAACCGCCCATCGAGGAAAACCTCCGCGCCCCTCGGACGTGAGACAACGAGCATGGCGCCCGTTGGGGCCGCAGGTCGCGTTGTGGACGCGCGCGGGGCGGGTGCCGTGGCTACCCTTGCCTTGGCGACAGCATCCGGAACCTTCGCGACACGATTCCCGGTACTCTCTGCCGGGGGGCGCGAGCGCGTCGATCCGGCAGAGCTGGAGGCCTCCACGACTGCGTTCTCGGTATAACTTTGCGCCGCTATGTCGGGCTCGATGGGTGCAGGACCTTCCCCGGCCTTGCTGGTCGAGTTGGAAGACGCATTGCTCCCGTGACGCTGGCCCATCACGTACCCGCCGGCAAATCCGGTCAGCAGCCCCACCGCCAGCGCCGCCGTCACAATCAACGCGCGCGAACCACACTCGTCGGGTGCAGCGTCGAACAATGCGGGTTCCGAGTTCAGAGTCACTCCTTGGGGTGGTTCTGGCTGAAGAAGAGCGCTCCAGCGGTAAACACCCTGCAGTTTGGAGGGGAATGCCTCGGGAATCAGAAGCGGATCGTAGCACGCAACTTTCGGAGCATCAATGCGTTACGCACGAATCGCCTGTTGCCTTGACAGTCGCTGTACCCCTCTGAGAGAGTAGCCTGCGGTGCTCCCCCAGACAGGTCTGACCGGCACGACCTCCCGCCTTTCCATCGACATCCGGCGCTTCCCGTGGATTCGACGCATCGCCGCCGACTACGCGTACGATTACTCACGCCTCGGGGAGTTCTTCGCCGGCAATCCTGCCGACGTGCTGGCGTGGGACGAGGCAATCGCGCGCGCGCAGCGGCATCAACGGGCGCGCAACGCAGTCGCCGACGCCGTGCATGCGCAGCAGCGGCGGCGCGGCGCTCCGCCCGAGGCGATGTCCGCCGCGGCGCAGCTGCGCGATCCCGACACGGTTGCCGTCGTGACCGGACAGCAGGCCGGTCTTTTTGGCGGACCATTGTTCACCCTCCTCAAGGCGCTGAACGCCATCAGACTTGCGCAGCGTGTGAGAACGGAGCATCGGGTTCCCTCCGTCGCGGTCTTCTGGATAGATTCGGAGGACCATGACTGGGACGAGGTCAAGACCGTCGGCGTGTTCGCCGCGGATCTGAGGGCAGACCAGCTCTCGCTCGGTGACCCTCCGGGCGCGCATGAAGGGCCCGTGGCAGGCGTGAAGCTCGACGGGTCGGTCACCGCTGCGCTCGCCGCGCTCGAAGCGACGCTTCCAGGCACCGAATTCACGCCGGGGCTGCTCGAGACGCTGCGGAAGATCTACCGGCCGGGCGCAGGCATGGCCGACGCCTTCGGCCAGTGGCTCGAAACGGTGCTCGGGCCTCAGGGCCTCATCCTGTACGACGCCGCCGATCCATCTGCGAAGCCGCTCGTTGCCAACGTATTCACGCAGGAAATCGAGCATGCCGGCGAGACGTCCCGACTGGCCGCGGACGCGGGCGCCGCCCTCCAGGCGCGCGGCTATCACGCACAGGTCACGCCGCACGAGGGGAGCGTGGCGCTCTTCCACCTCGATGGAGGACGGGAGCCGATCCGCCGGCAGGACGGCTGGTTCCAGTGGGGCCAGGAGCGTGAGACAAAGGCTGAGCTGCTGGCGCGCGTGAAACGGGCGCCGCACGAATTCAGCCCGAACGTGCTGCTACGCTCCCTGATGCAGGACACGCTGTTCCCGACGGTCTGTTACGTGGCCGGGCCCAACGAGCTCGCCTATCTCGGCCAGCTTGGTGGCATTTATGAGGCGTTCGGGCTTCCGCGTCCGCTGACCTACCTGCGCGGCAGCGCCACCCTGCTCGATTCCAACGCCATGCGGTTCCTCGCCAAGCATGATTTCCCGCTGGAAGCGCTGCGCGCGCAGGACGAGGCGGCGCTGAACCAGCTCCTCGAAGCTCAGCTGCCGCACGACGTGGACGCGAGCCTGGAGGACGCCGCCCAGGTCGTCGAAGGACGGATGGAGGCCGTAGCGGCCGCGGTCTCTCAGATCGATACAACGCTCGAGGGGGCTGCGCGCTCCACGCTGGGCCGTATGCAGGACGATCTGAAGAGGCTTCACACGAAGATTATCCAGGCCTGCAAGCGTAAGGATGAAACCCTCCGGCGGCAGTTCAAGCATGCGCAGGCGCAGGCCTTTCCCGGCGGGCAGCCGCAGGAGCGCGAGATCGGGTTCGTGTCCTTTCTGAACAAATACGGCCCTGGCCTCGTCGATCGCTTGAGCGACGAGATGCCGCTCGAGATGGGATCGCATTGGGTGATTACAATCTGAGGTAGGCCGACCTGAAAGTCGGCCCCTACGAAGACGTTACGCCGCTACGAACATCTTTGGCAGACACAGCCCGCCCACGCGGTCGTAGAGTCCGATCTTCAGGTCGGCCTCTGAACTCAGGTCGGTCTGCGACCTTGCGTCGCCCGGCCAGGTATCTGCTGTACGCGGCCGGCATCCTGGCGTTCGTCGCATCGGCGACTCTCACCTATTACTACCTCTCCTTCTCCGCGATGATCGACGCGCGGCTGAGCGGCGAGCGCGAGCGCACGCTCCCTCGCGTCTACGCGCGCCCGGTGGAGCTGCGCCGCGGCCAGTCGCTCAACCAGCAGGATCTGGTGTCGCGGCTCAATGATCTCGGCTACGCGCAGCGCGCCGCTGCCGACGCCCCCGGCGAATTCGCGTTGGTGCGGAACGCGATTGTCATCAAGCCGCGCGGCGGTGAGCAGAAGGGCCGAGTCGTGCGCGTGACCTTTCCCGCACCACCCGCGGTGACGAGGGCCGGCGGCACCAGGCCGGCACCGAGACGGCTGGTCCAGGATCTGGAAATCGTCGGCAGGGGCAAGGCGCGTACGGTGCAGCTCGACTCGCCGCTGCTGACCGCCCTGATGACCAGCGGCGGCCGCGAGAAGCGCCGGAGCGTCCCGCTCTCCTCGATTCCCAGGCACATGCAGCAGGCCGTGCTCGCCATCGAGGACCAGGGGTTCTACTCGCATCCGGGCATCAATCCCGTCCGCCTGGCAGCCGCGGCGCTCACCAACCTCTTCGGGAACAACCCGAACCTCGTGGGCTACAGCACGATCACGCAGCAGCTCTCCCGCATGTTCTTCCTCGCCGGCGAGTTCAACGCCGAGCTGTCGGCCGGCGAGCGTTCGTACGGGCGCAAGCTGCGCGAGATGCTGATGTCGCTCGTACTGGAGCGCCGCGCGTCGAAGGACGAGATCCTCGAGCTGTATCTCAACGACGTGTACCTGGGGCAGCGCGGCTCGTTCGCCATTCACGGCGTTGCCGAGGCGGCGCGGCTCTTCTTCGGGAAGGACGTGGCGAACGTCAGCATCAGCGAGGCGGCGGTGATTGCGGGCGTCATCCAGAGCCCGGCGAGCCGGTCACCGTTTGCCAACCCGAAGCGCGCGATCGAGCGCCGCAACACCGTGTTGCGTACGATGGCCGACGAGGAGTTCATTTCCGAAGAGGCGGCGCAACGCGCGATTCGCGAGCCGATGCAGGTGGTGGCGCGCTCGGTGGACAACGAGGCGCCGTACTTCGTTGATCTGGTGAGCGAGCAGGTCGCCACCGCGTTCCCGGGTGTCACGACGCAGACCGGGCAGGTGGACGTCTTCACGACGCTCGACATCAACATGCAGCGGGCGGCGCTCGATGCGGTGCGGAACGGCCTCGCAAGCGTAGACCGGCTCCTGGCGCGCCGTCGCCGTCCCCCGACCGCGCAGGCCGCGCTGATCGCGGTGGACCCGCGCACAGGCGACATCCTGGCGATGGTCGGCGGACGGTCGTACAACAATTCGCAGTTCAACCGTGCGGTGGTTGCCCGCCGCCAGCCAGGCTCGGTCTTCAAGCCGTTCGTCTACCTGGCGGCGTTCGAGCGCGCCCTCGAAGATGGTCGCACCGACCTGTCGCCGGCCTCGCTGACGGTGGACGAGCCGGCGACGTTCACCTTCGGCGATCAGGTGTGGGAGCCGAAGAACTACGACGACTACGACGGAGAGATCACCTGGCGGCGCGCGCTCGCCATGTCGCGCAACCTCGGCACGATTCACGTTGGCGAGACGGTCGGCTTCGACACGATCGCGTCGCTCTGGCGGAAGGTCGGCGTCGGCACGCCTCCGCACGCGTTCCCCTCGATCACGCTCGGCGTGTTCGAGCTGACGCCGCTCGAGGTGGCGCAGGCCTACACGCTCTTCCTGAATGGAGGCGCCGTGCGCCCCCTGCGGGCCATCCAGCACATCGCTACCGCCTCCCGGACCTTGCGGCCGAAGCAACCGGCGCTGAAGCGCGTGGCACGCCCCGAGGCGGCCTTTCTCGTGACGAGCATGATGCGCAGCGTCATCAACGAAGGCACGGGCGCGGGCGCCCGCGCCAGCGGGTTCGATCTCGATGCCGCGGGCAAGAGCGGGACGACGAACGACCTGCGCGACGCCTGGTTCGTCGGCTTCACGCCTGAGCTGCTCACCGTCGTCTGGGTGGGGCTGGACAACAACCAGCCCGTCGGGCTGAGCGGCACCCAGGCCGCATTGCCCATCTGGACCGAGTTCATGAAGTCGGCGCTCGCCGGTCACCCGAACCTCCCGTTCGACGCGCCGGAGGGCATCTCGTTCGCGGAAATCGATCGCGACAGCGGCCAGCTGGCCCTCCCCGGCTGTCCGCGGACGTACAACGAGTCCTTCATCACCGGCACCGAGCCGACCGAGTACTGCGAGCTGCACCGCTGGTGAACTTGAACCTGAACAAAAACCTGTCGTTCGCCCTTCCGGGTTCTCCGTTCTCGGTTCGTGTTCAGGTTCGGGGTTCAGTTCGCGCTTCGGGGTTCGTAGTTCGTGGTTCGTGGTTCGGGCCGGCTGAAGCCGCCCCCGAACTGCGAACCGAGAACTACAACTGAACCTCCGAACCTGAACACGAACCGAGAAGCGAGAACCAAGAAGCGTGAACGGTATAATTCCTTTGTGAACCAGGAGGTCTTCAGGGCCCTCGCAGAGGCGCTCGACAAGGGCGAAGCGGTGGCGCTCGTCACCATCGTGGCCTCCACCGGTTCCACGCCGCAGCGCGTCGGCGCCAAGATGCTCGTCTACGCCGACGGCCGAACGGTCGGCACGATCGGTGGCGGCTGCTACGAGAACGAGGCCTTCTGGAAGGCGCGCGAAGCGATCAAGGATCGCCGCCCGGTCACGGTCAAGTACGAGCTCAACGACGATTTCGCTCAGGAAACCGGGCTCGTCTGCGGCGGGCAGATGGAAGTGTTCATCGAGCCGGTCGAAGCCGCGCCCGCAGTGTTCGTTTTTGGCGCAGGACACGTCGGCTACTTCGTCGCCAGGATGGCGCGCGAGGTCGGCTTCAAGGTGCACGTCGTGGACGATCGCGAGAAGTTCGCCAGCAGCGAGCGCCTCGGCGAGGGGATCGACGTCGTGGTCGACGAGATCCCGACGTGGCTCGCGGCAAACCAGCTTCCGCCCACCTCTTATGCCGTGATCGTCACGCGCGGCCACCGCCACGACCTCGACGCGCTGCGTGCGCTGGCATCCCAGAACCTTCGCTACGTCGGCCTGATCGGCAGCCGGGCCAAGGTGAAGCGCATCTACGACGCGCTGCGCGCGGAGGGCATGTCAGCTGAAGCGCTGCGCCGCGTACATGCGCCGATCGGTCTCGACATCGGGGCCATCACGCCGCAGGAGATCGCGGTCAGCATCCTGGCCGAGCTCATTGCCGTGAAGCACGGCAAGGTGTCCGAGTCGGGCGCCGCCGCCAGCAGCATGCGATGGGAGGGCGCGCTGAAGCGCTGATCATCCTCAATCTTCAATCTGCAATCGTCCGATCCGATCCTTCAATTGAAGATTGAAAATTGAAGATTGCAGATGACCTCCATCCTCTTCAGAAACGCCACCGTCGTGACCATGAACGACGGGTGCGACGTCCTGCATGGGGCCGTGTCCGTCCGCGACGGGCGCATCGAATCAGTCGGTGCCGAACCTCACGGGGCGCACGATGTCGTGATCGACGCCGGCGGCGCGTACCTCCTGCCTGGCTTCGTCCAGACCCATGTTCACCTGTGCCAGACGCTCTTCCGCGGGTACGCGGACGATCTCGGGCTGCTCGACTGGCTGCGGACGCGCGTGTGGCCCATGGAAGCCGCGCACACGCCGGCATCGTTGCGCGCGGCCGCGCGCCTCGCGTGCTACGAGCTGCTGCGCAGCGGCACGACGTCGATTCTGACCATGGAGACGGTGCACGACACCGACGTGGTGTTCGAGGCCGTCGCCGAGACCGGCATGCGCGCCACCATCGGCAAGTGCATGATGGACGCGCCCGTCCCGGGCGCGCCCGCACGGCTCCGGGAGCACACCCAGCGCTCAATCGACGAGAGTCTCGATCTCCGGAGCCGATGGCATGGCACCTCGAACGGACGCATCCGCGCCGCATTCGCGCCGCGGTTCGCGGTGTCGTGCACGCGCACGCTCCTCGAGCTGGTCGCCGGCCTCTCGTCCCGCGAGCGCGCGTTGGTCCACACGCACGCTTCGGAGCAGCGCGAAGAAATCCAATTGGTACGCCAACTGACCGGCGTCGGCAACATCGAGTACCTGGGGAGGGTCGGCCTCCTGACGCCGCGTCTGAATGTCGCGCACTGCGTGTGGGTGGAGCCCGAGGAACGTGTGATGCTGGCGGCGCATGATGCCAAGGTCACCCATTGCCCGGGGTCCAACCTGAAGCTTGGCTCGGGCATTGCCCCGGTGCCCGAGCTGCTGGATCAGGGCATTTGCGTCTCCCTCGGCAGCGACGGGGCTGCCTGCAACAACCATCTCGACATGTTCAGCGAAATGCGCCTCGCGTCCGCGCTCCAGGCGGCCCGGCGCGAGCCGGGTGTGCTGCCCGCCCGACGGGCCCTCTGGATGGCGACGCGAAACGGCGCACGGGCGCTCGGCCTGGAGGACGAGATCGGGTCGGTCGAGGTGGGTAAGCGGGCGGATCTCATTCTGGTCGCCCGCGACGGCCCGCATCTGGCCCCGGATCCCGACCCGTTTTCGACCGTTGTGTATGCCGCGGGGCCGGGCGACGTCCGGTTGACGATGGTGGACGGCGAGGTGCTCGTGCGCGACGGCGCCTCGCTGCGCCTGGACCGGGGTCAGGTGGCCGAGGACGCGCGGCGCGAGGCGGGTGCCCTCGCCGCGCGAGCCAGACTATAATTAGTCCGTTATGCGGCCTGAAATGCGTGTGTTTCGTATTCGTTGTGTCGGAAGCCGCATAACGGACTAGGTAATGGGTTCCTTCGAGCTCAACGAACGGTCGCGCCGGCTGCTCGCCACGCTCGTGCGCGAATACATCGAGACCGGTGAACCGGTGTCGTCGCAGGTGCTCGCGCGCCACAGCGGCCTCGGGGTGTCCTCTGCCACCGTGCGCAACGTGCTCGCTCAACTCGAGGAAGCCGGCTACGTCCACCAGCCGCACACGTCGGCGGGGCGTGTTCCGACCGATCGCGGCTACCGCGTCTTCGTCGATCTCCTGCTCGAAGGGCGCCGGGCCGCCCGGCCGCCGGCCGGGGTCGAAAGTCAGCTGCGTCAGCATGCGGGACGATCGCCGTTGATGGACGACCTGCTCGCCAGCGTTTCCCACGTGGTGTCGCGTGCCGCGCGGCACATCGGCTTCGCGATGGCCGACACGACCGGGGCGGTGCTGCAGCGAATCGAATTCGTGGCACTCGGTGGCGCGCGCGTCCTGGTCGTTGTCGTCTCGCAGGGAAACCAGGTCACCCAGAAGGTCGTCGATGCCGGCGAAGACGTGTGTCCCGACGACCTCGTGCCGGCGGCCAACTACCTGAACACCGAGTTCGCCGGCCTGCCGCTGCTCGACGTCCGTCAAGCCGTGCTGGAACGGCTGCAGCAGGAACGGACGCTGTATGACCAGCTGCTGACGCGTGCGCTGCGTCTCGCCCGGGTCACGCTCGAAGAGCTGCCGAAACACCATGCGTTCCACGTGGAGGGCGCCGCGTCGCTCCTCGATGGCACCCGGCCCGAACCGGTCTCGATGGCCACGCTCCGCGCCCTGCTCGAAATGATGGAAGAAAAAGAGCGCATGGTTCACCTGTTGAACGAGTACATCGAGGGCCCGGGGCTGACGGTCGTCATCGGCGCCGAGCATGCAGCTCCGGATCTCCGCTCCTTCAGCTTGATTGCCTCCACCGCCCGCGACGGCGTGACGATGCGCACGGTCGGCGTGATCGGCCCCCTGCGCATGCACTACTCGCGCGCGATCACGCTGGTCGACGGGACGACGCAGGCGGTCTCGCGCGTACTGCGCGACTCAAACTAAGAAAGAGACATGGCCAACCAGATCGAAGACCAGAATCCGCAGGAGACGTCCGCCGCAACCGACGAGGAGATGTCGGCCGGAACCGGGCAGGAAACCGCGCTCGAGGCGCTCCGGCGCGAGAGAGACGCGCTCCAGGATCGCCTCCTGCGCACCGCGGCCGAGTTCGACAACTACCGGAAGAGAGTGGAACGCGAGCGTCGCGAGCTGTCCGAGTATGCCGGCGCCGACATTCTCACGGGGATGCTGTCCATCGTCGACGACCTCGAGCGGGCGCTGCAGTCGGCCGGCGGCGACGCCGATTCGTATCGCCGGGGTGTCGAGCTGATTCACAAGCAGATGCTGGACCTCCTCGCCAGGCGCGGGGTAAAGACGATCGAGGCGGTCGGCACCCAGTTCGACCCGAACTATCACGAGGCAGTGATCCATGAAGCCAGCGAGGACCATCGCGAGGGCGAGGTGATGGCCGAACTGCGAAGAGGCTACACGCTGGGCGACCGTCTCCTTCGTCCGGCGGTCGTCAAGGTAGCCAAGGCGTGAGCAAGCGCGACTACTACGAAGTGCTCGGCGTCCCGCGCTCCGCGCCCGAGGCCGACATCAAGAGCGCGTACCGCAAGCTGGCGCTGAAGTACCACCCCGACCGCAATCCCGGTGACAAGGCTGCCGAAGACAAGTTCAAGGAGGCGGCCGAGGCCTACTCCGTCCTGGCCGATACCGACAAGCGGCACATGTACGACCGCTTCGGTCATGCCGGCCTGGGCGGCGCCGCCACGGGAGGCTTCGACCCGACGGTCTTCACCGGCTTCGAGGACATCCTGGGCGGGCTCGGAGACATCTTCGGGCTCGGCGACATGTTCGGCGGCGGGCGGCGGCGCGGTGGAGCCCAGCGCGGCGCCGATCTCCGCTACGACCTCGAGATCTCGTTCGAGGAGTCGGCGCGCGGCGCCGAGATGTCGATCCAGATCCCGCGGCAGGAAAAGTGCGACACCTGCCACGGCAGCGGCGCGACGCCGGGCTCGAAGCCGACCACGTGTCCGCAGTGTCACGGACGCGGGCAGCTCCGCTACCAGCAGGGCTTCTTCACGGTGGCGCGCACCTGCAGCCAGTGCCGCGGCAGCGGCTCGATCATCGCGAGCCCATGCCCCGCCTGCCGGGGTTCCGGACGCGTGCAGAAGGAACGCAAGCTGACCGTGCGGATTCCGGCGGGGATCGCGACCGGCCAGCGGCTCCGTTTGAACGGCGAAGGCGAGGGTGGCCCGGGCGGCGGACCACATGGCGACCTGTACGTAGTCATTCACGTACAGGAGCACCAGTTCTTCCAGCGCGACGGGAACGACCTCTACTGCGAGATTCCGCTGAACTTCACGACCCTGGCGCTTGGCGGCGACATCACCATCCCGACGCTCGACGGCGACGAGCCGTTCACGATTCCCGAGGCGACGCAGACCGGCACGACCTTCCGCCTGCGCGGCCGCGGAATGCCGGACGTGTCGGGCCGCGGCAAGGGAGACCTGCTGATCACCGTGAAGGTCATCACGCCGAAGAAGCTCACGCGCGAGCAGCGGAAGCTCCTCGAGCAGCTCTCCGGCTCGCTGCCGACGGAAAAGTTCGAGCCGACGCCGCGCGACAACCAGGGGGACAGGGGCCTCTTCGATCGCGTCAAGGACATCTTCGGGTAGCGCCTTTCACTGCAACGGGCCACGGAGACACGGAGGTCAAGAAAAAATGATTCTCCGTGACTCCGTGACTGCGTGGCTCGCGGGTCAAAGTCGGATGACTATGAAGAGCTGGCCGGCTCTCGAGGTGAGGCATCTGACGGACGCGCCGGATATGCTCCAGGCCGCTCTCCTCGATTACGACGTCGCCGCGATCGACGACAACGAGCCTGACGCGTGGCGCATCTTCTTTCACTCGGCCGAGGAGCGGGAGCGCGCGCGGCGCGGCGTCGAGCACGACTTTCCCGGTCTGTCGCTCGCACCGATCGACGTCCCCGACGAAGATTGGGCCGCACACTCGCAGGCCAGCCTGCGTGCCATCCAGGTCGGCAACCTGATCATCGCCCCGCCATGGGACGTGCCTCGCCATGGGGATGGGGGATCGGGGATCGGGGATCGGGAGGATCGGGGAAGTGTCGCCCGGTCCCCGATCCCTGATCCCCGATCCCCGCTGGTTATCGTCATCCACCCCTCGATGGGCTTCGGCACTGGACATCACGCCACGACACGTCTCTGCCTCGCTGCGCTCCAGCGCCTCGACCTCCACAGCCGCTCGGCGATCGACGTGGGGACCGGGTCAGGGGTGCTGGCGATCGCCGCTAACCGTCTCGGCGCCTCTCCTGTCGTCGCGATCGACGACGATGTGGACGCGGTGCAATCGGCGCGCGAGAACGTCGCGTTGAATGACGGGGCGACCGTCGACGTGCGCCTGGTCGACGTGCGCACGGCGACGCTGCAGGCGTTCGATCTCGTTCTGGCCAACCTGACCGGCGGACTCTTGATCCGAGCCGCCACCCGGCTGCACGATGTGGCAGCCCCGGCCGGACGCCTCGTCGTGAGCGGGTTCATGAGGCACGAGGAAGCTGCGGTGCTCGATGCGTTTGCCGCGTTCACCGTGGCGCATCGCGCGGAGGAAGAGGAATGGCTCTGCGTCACCCTGCAAAGACCGTAGTGGTCGCGCTCATCGCCGGTGCCACATTTCTTGACGTGGCCCCGACAGCGGAGCGCATGGGCTACAGCGCCGACGAGTTCGCCGGCCGCCGCCAGCGGCTCGCCAAGGCGCTCGAGCGGGGCACGCTCGTGATGTTCGGATCGACGGAGGCCGCACCAGGCCTCCGTTTCCGCCAGGACAACGACTTCTTCTACCTCACCGGCAACGAGGCGTTGAACGCAGTCCTCGTGATGGACGCGCCGGGCGGCCAGTCGCATCTCTTCATTCCGAAGCTGAGCCCGACCGAGATCCGCTACGAGGGCGGCAACTGGCTCGAGGAGCGGGGGGCAACCATCAGGTACGGGTTCGCCTCCATCCAGCCGCTGTCCGAGCTGCAGGAGTTTCTCGCGCGTCGCCGGGGTGCATCCGGACCGGTGACGCTCTGGACGCGGCTCTCCGAGCGCGACGAGGTCAGCTACGGGCGCGTGGACGCGGCGGTCCGTACTGCCCGCCGGCTGAACAACCCGTTCGCGCACCACGCGACGCCGGATGCCATCCGCATCGAGCGGATCCGGGAGATGTTCCCCTACTACGCGCTGCAGGACGTGACGCCGCACCTCGACGCGCTTCGACTGATCAAGACGAGCCGGGAGGCGGAGATCCTGCGCTACAGCGGCCGCATCAGCGCCGAGGCGCTGCGCCGCGCGATCGAGATCAGCGCGCCCGGCCGGTACGAGTACGAACACGAGGCCGAAGCCACGCACTGGATGCTGAAACACGGGCTCCAGGGGGCAGCCTATCCGGCGATCGTCGCGTCAGGGCCCAATGGGAACCAGTGGCACTACGAAGCCAACGACCGCCAGACCAGCGCCGGAGAGCTGATCGTCATGGATTACGGCGGCTCGCTCGACTACCTGACCGTTGACATCACGCGCACGTGGCCGGTATCGGGGCGCTTCACCGACGCGCAGCGCAAGGCGTACGACTGCGTGCTCGAAGCGCAAAAGGCGATCATCGCGGCCATCAAGCCAGGCGTCAGTCGCGATGTCGTGCGGAGGATCGGGGAGGACATCTTCCGGAAGCACGGTTTCGATACACGCTACGCCTACGTCGGCCACTACGTGGGCCTGTCCGTGCACGACGTCGGTGACTGGAACGCGCCGTTCGCGGCGGGCATGGTGATGGCGATCGAGCCGATTCTCGACGTGCCGGAGCAGCAGCTCCACATTCGGGTCGAGGACACGATCCTCGTCACGCCAACCGGAGCCGAAGTCCTCACCTCAGCGGTGCCAAAGGAAGTCGACGAGCTGCTCGCGTTAATCAAGTGAGCGCGATCGAATTGATCTTCTCTTTCGGCTGAAGCCGGAAGCCACAACTGAATTGCCGGCCTGCTGCTGTGGGTTCCGGCTTTAGCCGGAAGATCAGAACTCCTTCCAGATCGTAAACAGGGCGCTCAACGCGATCACCGGGATGGCGTCGGCACGCAGGGTGCGCGTGCCCAGCGTCACCGGGAGGCACATCATCGAGGTGGATTCGATCTCCCGGGGCGTCCATCCGCCCTCGGGTCCCACCATCACCATTGCCTGGCTGGGGGGGCCGGGCTCGAGCTCGTGGATGGCGACCGACATGATCGCCGCGCCCGGCTCGACGAGCATCAGGACCGGCCCGGGCACCGCCATGTCCGCGAGCGCCGGCGGGATCAACTCGAACTCGCACGGAGTCAGGATCTCGGGCACGATGGCGCGACCGCATTGCTTGGCGGACGCGACGGCGATCTTCTGCCATCGCTCCTGGCGCCTTCCCTTCGTCAACGCGTCGAGCGACACCTCGGTATGCGCGGTGATCGTCGGCTGGATGGCCGCCACACCCATCATGACGGCATCGCGGACGACGTCGTCCATCTTGTCGCCCTTGAGGACGGCTTGCACCAGCGTCACGGTGACGCGCGGCTCGGCGGCCGGCGGCGGCTGTTGCGGGCCCACGGCCACCAGGACCTCCGACCTCTCCGCCTTCTCGACCACGGCGTCGAACTCGCGGCCACGGCCGTCGAACACGCGGATCGGGGCGCCGGCCTTGAGCCGAAGCACACGCGTCAGGTGCTGGGCCTCGTCTTCCGGGAGCGCGACAATCTGACCGCCACCCTCCGCCTGGGGCACATAGAAACGAGCATTCACTCGGCGATTATAAAGTGCGTGATACAAACGCCCATGGGCCACGGAACGGTTCGGGCTGTCAACGTCTCGCCGGGTGGCGTGCCGAAGCGGGCGATCGCGTCCGCCTGGATCGACGCCAGCGGGGTGGAAGGCGATCAGCAGCGCAACCGGCAATTGCACGGCGGCCCGGACCGGGCCGTCTGCCTCTACTCCTTGGATCTCATCGAGAAGCTCCAGGCCGAAGGCCACCCGATCGCCCCCGGGACGATCGGCGAGAACCTGACGCTTGCGGGCATCGACTGGTCGCTGATGGTTCCCGGCGCACACCTTCAGGTGGGGCCGGTGCTCCTCGAGTTGACCAGGTACACCAATCCCTGCAGGAACATCAGCGCGTCGTTCCTCAACGCCGGGTTCGTGCGCGTGTCCCAGAAGGTGTACCCGGGCTGGAGCCGCCTGTACGCCCGCGTCCTGGAGGAAGGCCTCGCAACCCCGGGCGTGTCGTGCGAAATCCGGCCCGCTGGTCATTTGTGATTGGTGATCTTTGATTGTTGAGTCGATGTTGAGTGGCGAATGTCGATTCTTGATTCAACCAGGAGTTCGACAATCGGCATTCACCAATCGACAATCGACAACGAATCACCAATCAACAATCAAGAATCACAAATCACGATCGGCCCTGCTATACTCTTCGCACTCCACCGAATGTTCTTCAAGGGCCAGATCATCGGCAAGTACCGCATCCTGTCTCCCCTGGGCAGCGGCGGCTTCGGCAGCGTGTTCCTCGCCGAAGACACGTGGATCCACAAGAAGGTCGCGCTCAAGGTCCCGCACAAGCAGAACCTGGACGTCGGCGAGATGGTGAAGGAGCCGCGGCTCATCGCCTCCATGAGCCACCCGAACATCGTCACGGTGCTCACCGCCGAGAAGCAGGACGATGTGTTCTTCATCGTGATGGAGTACGTGCCGGGGGAAACGCTCGAGCACGTCATTGCGAGGGAGGGCGCGCTGGAGCTGTCCCGCGCGCTCGACTTCACCTGCCAGATATGCAACGCCGTGGACCACGCGCACAAGGCCGGGGTCCTGCACCGCGACTTGCGTCCGGGCAACATGCTCGTCTCCGAGTCGGGTCTGCTCAAGGTCACCGACTTCGGCACCGCGCGCTTCCTGGAGATCGCCGCGCACGGCACGACGGTGATCGGCAGCCCGCCATACATGGCGCCCGAGCAGTTCTACGGCAAGGCGGTGTTCGCCAGCGACGTCTACTCCATCGGCGTCACGATGTATCAGATGCTCACCGGCTCGCTGCCGTACGACACGCCGACGCCGGCCGACATCGAGAAGCTGATGCGCGGTGAGCTGATCACGTCGCCGCGGCTCAAGAACAGCAGGATTCCGAAAGCAATCAACGACATCGTGCTCCGCGCGCTCGCCCCCGAGGTGGGCGGGCGCTACCAGCGAGCCGCTGACCTGCTCAACGACGTCCTCGCCGCCCGCGAACCGGTGGGGGTGCGGAAGGTCACCCGCAGCGCCGCCGCCGGCAGCGCCGCCGCCGAAAGCGTCGCCGACATCCAGTCGCGTCTGAAGGCCCGCGAAACGCCCCAGCCCCGCTTCTGCTGGCACTGCCGCAAAGCCCTGCACGCCCGCGCCGATCGCTGCCCGTTTTGCAACGAAGCGCAGTAGCGGCGAACGCTCTGTCCATCTGCGCCACGCGACGGGCCACGGAGACACGGAGGCACGGAGAAGAACTCTTGATGACCTCCGTGACTCCGTGACTCCGTGGCACGTGGCAGTGAAAAACGCGTCTATCTTGTCCCGCTGACATTTGCCGTTGCAGTCGGGTTAGGATCGACGTGAAGGAGCAACGTCATGGGCTTTCCCGGGACCGGCAAGATCTGGATGAACGGCTCGCTCGTGGACTGGAACGACGCGAAAATCCACGTGGCGTCCCACGTCGTGCACTACGGCAGCGCGGTCTTCGAGGGCGCGCGGTGCTACGACACGGTCTCGGGTCCGGCGTGCTTCCGGCTCGACGCACACATGAAGCGGTTGATCGACTCGGCCCGGATCTACCGGATGGAGTCGCCGTACGATCAACAGACGCTCGGCGAGGCCGTCAACACCCTGATCCTGACCAACAAGTTCCGCGCCTGCTACATCCGCCCGCTCATCTACCGCGGCTACGACTCGCTCGGCGTCAACCCCATCCCCTGCCCGGTGGACGTCGCGATCATGCTGTGGGAATGGGGCGCGTACTTCACGAAGGAAGCCATTGAAGAAGGCCTCGACGTGAAGATCTCCACCTGGGCGAGGAACGCCCCCAACACGACGCCGGCGATGGCGAAGAGCGTGGCGAACTACGCCAACGCGCAGCTGATCAAGATGGAGGCGATTGCCGACGGATACGCCGAGGGGATTGCGCTCGACACCCAGGGCAACCTCAGCGAAGGCAGCGGCCAGAACGTGTTCATCGTCCGCGAGGGCGTCATCTACACACCGCCAATCGGCAACTCGGTCCTGTGGGGCATCACGCGCGACTCGGTCATGACGATCGCTCGCGATCTCGGATTCGAAATCCGGGAGCAGACGCTCCCGCGGGAGACGCTGTACATTGCTGACGAGGTGTTTTTCGTCGGCACCGCTGTCGAGGTGACACCCATCCGTTCGGTCGATCGCGTCAAGGTCGGCCGCGGGCGCCGCGGACCGATTACCGAGGCCATCCAGCAGCGATTCTTCAAGATCGTGAGGGGCGAGCATCCCGACACGCACGGATGGCTGCAGCCGGTCGGCGCGAGGGAGACGGTGCCCC
>DATDHP010000271.1:0-4699 GCA_036521515.1 Vicinamibacterales bacterium | reverse complement strand
GCCGGCTCCGGCAGGCCGTGCTCCTTGAAGTAGTCGGGATGCTTGTCGGTTCCGTAGGCCAGCTTGTAGCCGACGGGCTTGGTGTACGCCCACAGCCAGGCGATCGGCCAGAGCAGCCCTCCGAACACCAGCGACAGCAGGCACAACGTCTTGATGGCTTCGAGCTGCGGATGATGCCGCTTATGGGCGATCTTTTCCGGCAGCACGTGCACCATCCAGAACAGGACGATGAGGCTGATCGGGACGAAGCAGAGCGCGAAAATGGCGATGTACGTCGCCATCGCGTCTTCGGCCTCGGGGGACAGCAATGACGCATGTGCCGCCGACGGGGAGGCCAGCGACCACGCGACTGCGAGCAGACCGGCGACGACCGTCCGCGGGGCATGGTTCGCCCAGGTCGCGCGGTCGAAGGTTTGAGGATTCGACGTCATTGGACCACCTGCAGTCGGCCTGAGCACGTCGCGTGCCGGTTGGTGTGCGACGCGAGTGAACGCGAAGTCTGCTGTGCCGACAATGAGTTGCCGGGTGCTGGCGCTCGCGGCCCCGGGCGCCGCCGTGCGCTGACCTCCGGCTTTTCGTGGCCCCCTCCGTCATTCCGGGGGCCACGGCCTCTGCGCGAGGAGCCGTCCGCCTTCGTTGGTCGCCGCGTCGCGCGGGGGCCTCAGCCCCCTTTCGGTTGCCCGTGTGGCGTTCCCGCCGATGCCGTGTCTTTCGCGGGGCTGAAGCCCCCGCGCCACGGCCCCGCCGGAAGCCCCGCGCGACCTGGGCGTGTTTGCGCGCGAGCGCTCTGCCCTCACGGCACGCCGCCTGCTTCGGTTCTCGATCATCTACTTGCCGCTGCTGTCGGGGGCATCCTCGTGGCACGGATTGCCTCCTCCGGCCGTGTACGCGACTGACGGATACCCGACGATCACGAGATGTCGGGAGACGCCACCACAGGCGGTCGTCCGGGATCTGCGCCCTCAACCGTCCATCCGTCAGGACCTCGCCAATCTCTTTCATTCTGAACTACTTACGGGGTTTTTTGTCCCGCGCGTGGGGCGGCACGACCTGTGCTCCGACAGCTCGTCGGTCATCAAATGGTCAGTCCTGTGCGAAGTGAAAGGGAGTCGGTCCCACCCTCCGTGCTAGAGCAGAGCGGTGGAGATCCTGCAAGCCTCTTGGCGCGGCGCGTGCCGGGCGGAACGTCACCGAAGCACGTTGAACCGGTGCGGTTCAGCGATCCGCTCCCCGCCGGCGTGGACGCCGCGATCCATGAGGCTCAACGCTGCATCGTCGAGGCGCTCGATCTAGACGGGAGCATGCTCCTCGAGTTCAGCGATGATGGCGGTCTGCTGTGCACACATGCCTGGTGGCGTCCCGGCGTTTCGGCACCCTCGACGCGCGTGTGGGCGAGGGAGCGCTTCCCGTGGATGCTCGAGAAGCTGCGGGTCGGCGAGCTGGTCTCCCTCTCCAGCCTCGCCGACCTGCCCGACGGGGCTGACCGCACAAGCCTGCTTCGCTTCGATCTCAAGTCGACGGTTGTGGTCCCGCTGTCGCGGGCGCAACGGATCGTCGGCGGCGCGAGCTTCTGTGTCACGCGCAGCGAGCGGCAGTGGACTCCGGAGATTGTTCAGCGCCTGCGGCTCGCGGCGAGCATGTTCGCCAGCGTGCTCGCCGGTCGGCAGAGCGACGAGGCGCTCCGGCGGGCGCAGGCCGAGGTCGAACGCCTGAGCAGTCAGCTGCGCGCGGAGAACGTGTACCGCCGCGACGAGGCCGAAATCACGCGCGACACTTCGGGCGCCGGTCTGAGCGCCGCGATTCGCCTTGTGCACGAGCAGGTGCGCCAGGTGGCCGAGAGCGATGCGACGGTGCTGCTTCTGGGCGAGACCGGCTCCGGCAAAGAGGTGTTCGCATCGCAGATTCACGAGCTGAGCCGGCGCCGCGGCCGGGCCATGGTCCGCGTCAACTGCGCGGCCATTCCGTCGACGCTGATCGAAAGCGAGCTGTTCGGCCGGGAGAAAGGCGCCTACACGGGGGCCCTTTCGCGCCAGATCGGACGCTTCGAGCTCGCCGACGGATCGACGATCTTCCTGGACGAGATTGGAGACCTGTCCATCGACGTTCAGGTCAAGTTCCTGCGCGTGCTGGAGGACCGGCAGATCGAGCGGCTGGGCAGTTCGAAGACCACGAGAATCGACACGCGAATCATCGCCGCCACGCATCGGGATCTGGAAAAACGGATTGCGGCCGACCTGTTCCGCGAGGATCTGTACTATCGCTTGAACGTCTTTCCGATTCGGGTACCGCCCCTGCGCGAGCGGACCGAAGACATTCCCATGCTGGTGTGGCGCTTCGTCGAGGACTTCTCGGCGGCGTCCGGGAAGCGCATCGAGTCGATCTCGAAAGACAACATCGAGATGCTGCAGCGATACCACTGGCCGGGGAACGTCCGCGAGCTGCGCAATCTGGTGGAGCGTGCGGTGATCTGCGCCAACGGCCCACGTCTCACTATCGCCCTCCCGCAGAGTTGCGCCGCCGCCGCCGCTCGACGCAGCGTCCGGCTCTTCGACGTGGAGAAGGAGCACATCAAGGGCGTGCTCGAGAGCACCAGGTGGCGGATTCGAGGGGTCGGCGGCGCCGCCGATCAACTGGGGCTCAAAGCCACGACCCTCGAGACGCGCATGGCGAAGCTGGGGCTGCAGCGCCCGCGCCTCTGAAACTCCGGTATTCCGGGTTCCCTCCGCGATTCGGTGGATAGGCGCCCGCCGCTGCGGCGGCCCGCACATCCGCCGATCGGCGACAACTCGAAGTTGCACAGCGGTATAGCGATGTCGAACCTGCCAGCGTCCGGTTGGCACGCCTGCTGCTCCTGGACGCCGCGTGGTGCGCCTCGCCGTTGTCCTGGCGGCTCCGGTCAGCGGTTCACAGCAGCTCGTTGACGCGTTGCGATTCCTGGCTCTGCCCATCAGCTTCGAGCCGGGCTGCCTCGGATGTCGGGTGTCGACCGCGGACAACGACGCTTCCGTTGTGCGCTACGAAGAGGAGTGGGCAACCGAGGAGGCAATGCGCCTGCGTGTCCGCTCGGAGCGGTTCACGCGGTTTCTCGAGGTGTTGGAGTCCGCCACCGAGGTACCCAGCGTTCAGTTCGATTTCGTCACCGAAACGCGCGGTCTCGACTACGTCGAGGAAGTGCGCAAGAAGGATGGGTTGCTCCGCGCCACGCGCGAGTCCTGACACCGGAGCCCACCTGTGTCGACGTGGGGGCCGGCTTCAGCCGGCCCGCAGGCGGATCTTGTGAAAACCTGTCAACTCCCAACGTATCCGTTTAGGGTCGTGGGTGGAGAGGGGCCGAAAGCGCTCGGCGATCTCTGCCTCTCGGCGTTCTCTGCGTGAAACCTCGGCGCTTCCGCCCTCTTCCGCCCTCTCGCAAGCGGCGGGCCGAACAGGGCGCGGAGCAGCTACGGCATTCCGGGTTTCCTCCACGATGCCGGGGGACCGCACGACATCTGACCGGGCTGGCCGTTCGCGCCGCCGGCTCTAACTCGAATCCGCCGAACAGGCTACATCCGCCGAGTCCGACCTCCGCCGCCTGGTACGGGTGCTGCTCAGGCAACGGGCGTCACTTTCCGAAACGAGGACGATCATGGGCGCCCGCTGGTTGCGGGAGCGCGGGATCTGCGGGCCCTCGCAGTTCGGCTGCAGGAAGAAGGCACCACGTCGTTCGTCAAGTCGTGGCATTCGTTGATGGGGGTGATCGCGTCGAAGAGCGCCGCGTTCACGACAGCGACGTAGACGCTCGCCACATTGCAAGGAGACATGCGCATGCGGGTGCTGGTTGTGGACATCGGCGGGACGAGCGTGAAGGTCCTCGCGACGGGACACAAGACACCGCGGAAATTCCCGTCCGGTCGGACGCTGACGCCGAAAAAGAAAAGATGGTCTCCGACATCAAGGCCCTCGTCGGGCGGTTTTCTGTGGGGCGCGACATTCGGCAAGAAGGTGGACTTGCATCACTTCCAGCTGTAGCTGTGCTCCGCACAAAGTCAAGTCAAAAGTCAAAAGTAAGGCAAAGGCAAAGTGCCGTGAGGCGAGATCTATGACGCGTTCGTACGCCGCAGTTCTTGCGGCTGCGCTGCTCGCGATGCTGGAAGTTGCTACGGGCCAGCAGACGGGCGAGGCGCTGACGCATTTCAACCACGTGGCGACCGGGTTCAGCGGTGCGCCGGGCGGCAGGGGGCTTGTGGTGACCACCGCCATCGAGGTCAACACGGCGATGATGTACGCCAACTTCGCGGCCGGCAATCCCACCAACCTCGACGCGATGAAGACCAACGTCCGCAGCGTGCTGCACGCGCTGGCGCCCGAACAGGGAGCCAAGGGTCCCGGGCTCGGCTTCGGCGTCAGGCGAGCAGCGGAGGCCGTGGTGACGCACATCGAGCTCGCGGTGAAATCACCAGGGGCGTCCGAAACGCTCCGGAAGCTCGGACCCAATGTGGCTCTGGCTGGACGGGCGGTGGCGGCGCGGGCACAGGAGATGGCCGATCTCGGCAACCGTGTACTAGCGGCGCAAACAGCCGCACAGGCGGGGCCGCTCGTCGAGCAGTTGCGGGCGCTCGCCCTGCAGCTCGACCTGGGCCGGGACGCGAACGGCAACGGCCAGGTCGAGATGAACGCCACCGAGCCGGGCATGAACCAGCTCGAAGCGCAGGTCTACTCA
>DATDHP010000270.1:0-6626 GCA_036521515.1 Vicinamibacterales bacterium | reverse complement strand
GAACTCGCGCTCGACCTTGCGGAGGTCATCGCGAATGGGTTCGAACATCTGCGCGAGAACGGCGGCGGAGGGTTTCTGCGCGGTGGGATTCAAGGCTGGTCCATCAGACCACAGACGCGCGCGGAGTGTCAACGCAACGCGCCCGTAATTCGTGTCGGGAGTTGCAGTTACGGGGGATGAGCCCGGCGGATGTTCCTGCCGCGCCGAGGGAGCGGAGGGCGCAGAGGTGATCTCACGCAGAGCCGCTGAGGAGCGGAGATCGCAGAGAGAAATAGTACTCAGCTTGTCTCCGCGTTCTCTGCATCCCGGCGCCTCTGCGTGAGATCTCCTCCGCGCGCTCTGCTTCCTCCGCGCCCTAAGGACTGAAGAGGCGCCGGAAGTTGTCGAGCGCCGCGGCGCCGATCGTCGCCGTGTCCGTGGCGCGCAGCCCGGCGATGCCTTCAGCGACGCGGACCACGTATGCCGGCTCGTTCCGTTTGCCGCGGTGTGGCACGGGAGCGAGGAACGGGCTGTCGGTTTCGATGAGCAGGCGCTCCGGCGGGACGATTTTCGCCACCTGGTGCAGCTCCAGGGCGCGCGGAAACGTCACGATGCCGGCCAGCGAGATGTGAAAGCCGATATCGAGCGCGCGGCGTGCCATGTCGCGGTCGCCCGTGAAGCAGTGAAAGACGCCGCCGACCTCGCCAGCCGATTCCTCGGCCAGGATGCGGAACGTGTCGTCCTCGGCTTCGCGTGTATGGATGACGATGGGCAGGCGGCGCTGACGGGCGAGACGGATCTGTTCGCGGAAGACCTGTTGCTGCACGTCGCGCGGTGCGAAGTCGTAGTGGTAGTCGAGACCGATCTCGCCAAGGCCGCGCGTCAACGGCTGCGCCGAGATGGCAGCGTCCACGAGGCGGACGGCCCCGGCCGGATCGGCCGCGAACTTCCCGGCGGCGTGCGGATGCACGCCGATTGAGAACCTGACGTCCGGCCAGCGCGCCGCGACTGTTCTTCCCTGCGCGAGCTCCGGTTCGTCGTCTGCGGCGAGGATGGTGAGCGCATGCGCGAGCCCGGCCTCACGCGCGCGCTGAACGACGGCGTCGAGGTCGCCGGCAAACTCCGGCCCGGCGATGTGGCAATGGGAGTCGACCATAAGAAAGGCACAAGGCTCAAGGCACAAGGCACAAGGCTCAAGGCACAAGGCACAAGGCTCGAGCTCAGGCCCAAGGCTCGAGGACTCAACTCAGATCGTGACTTTTTGGGTATTGAGCTTTTTGCCTCGTGCCTTGAGCCTTGATTTACCGGACGCGCCAGCCAGGTTCCACCGCTTCGTCGAAGGTGACGAGCGTTGGCTTGCCGCCTTCAGGGCTGGCCGCGAGCACCATGCCGTTGGACTCGATGCCCATCAGCTTCGCGGGCTTGAGGTTCGCGACGATCACAATCGTCCGGCCGACGAGCTGCTCGGGTTGGTACGCCTCCGCGATGCCCGCCAGAATCGTGCGCTGCTCGGTGCCGACGTCCACCTTCATCTTGATCAGTTTCTTCGACTTGGGCACGGCTTCAGCCTCGAGCACCTTCGCCGTCCGCAGCTCGACTTTCATGAAGTCGTCGATTCCGATGCGCCCATCCTCCGCCGGCGTAGTGCCCGCTCCGACCGCCTGCGTCGCTCCGGGGGCGGCAGGCTCTCCCGCCCCGCCGACTGGCTTCTGTTCAGTTGCGGGTGCCTGATTGTCGGTAGCCATCGCGCGCAACTCCTCGAGCGTCTTCTCAATCCTGGGAAACAGTGTTTCGAGCCGGCCCAGCCGCGTGCCGGGCTGCAGGGTGCCGGGGTTCAGGCCGGACCACATCTCCTCGGTCGTGCCGAGCATCCTGCGGATCCGCTCGGCGGCCTGCGGCATCACCGGGTCGATCAGAGCGGCAATCACACGCAGTGCATCGGCCGAGTGGAACAGCGTCGCATCCAGTTTCGCGCGGTTCTCGGGCTTCTTCGCCAGCGTCCAGGGCTCGCGCTCGACGATGTACTTGTTCACCGCGCGCACGAGCTCCCAGATGTCCTGCAGCGCGACGGTAATCTGGAAGCCCTCGAAGTGGTCGATGACGCGCCCGATCGTGTCGCGGAGGTTGTTCTCCAGCGCGACGTCGAGCTCGTCGCGGCCATCGGCCGGCGATGCCGGAACGGCCCCTTCGCGATACCGCTGAATCATTGTGGTCGCACGGCTGACCAGGTTGCCGAGGTCGTTGGCCAGATCGGCGTTGAACCGCGTCAAGACCCCTTCGTCGGAGAAATTCGCATCCTGTCCGAGCAGCGACATCTCCCGCATCACGAAGTAGCGAAGCGCGTCGACGCCGAACACCTCGATGTACTCCTGGTAGCGCGCGACGTTGCCGAACGACTTCGACATCTTGGCGCCGCCCATCAGCCAGAAACCATGCGCCACGACCCGGCGCGGCGGTGGCAGCCCCGCCGACATCAGGAACGCGGGCCAGTACAACGCGTGCTGCCGGACGATCTCTTTGCCGACGAGATGCGTGACGGCCGGCCAGAAGCGCTCGACGCGCGCCATCGCACCCGGTTCGTCCGACCCGAACCCGAGCGCCGTCAGGTAATTTGTCAGAGCATCGAACCACACGTACATGACGTGCTTCGGATCGCCGGGAACCGGGATGCCCCACTGAAAGGACGTGCGGCTGACGCTGAGATCCTGGAGGCCGGCCTCGACGAACGTCCTGACCTCGTTCAGCCGGAAGGCGGGCAGCAGGAAGTGCGGATTCGCGTCGTAATAGTCGAGCAGCGGTTTCCGGTACTTCGACAGGCGGAAGTAGTAGCTCTCTTCTTTCAGCCGCTCGACCCTGCTCCCGCAGGTCGGACACTTGCCATCGACGAGCTGCGTCTCGGGGACGAAGATCTCATCGACGGTGCAATACCATCCTTCGTAGTCGCCTTTGTAGATATCGCCCGCCGCGGCGACGCGACGCCAAATCTCCTGCACCGCGCGGTGATGCCGCGGCTCCGTCGTCCGGATGAAGTCGTCGTTGGTGATGTGCAAATCCCGGCACATCTGCCGGAACGTCGCCGACACCTCGTCCGCGAACTTCCTGTTCTCCAGGCCCGCCTTCTGGGCCGCGCGCTCGACTTTCTGCCCGTGCTCGTCGGTGCCGGTCAGGAAAAACAGCTCGTCACCCAGGAGACGACGCGAGCGCGCGATCGCGTCCGCCACCATCGTCGTGTAGGCATGGCCGATGTGCGGGCGGGCGTTGATGTAGTAGATGGGAGTCGTGATGTAGAACGGGTTCATGGCTGCGGTCGTGACGAGTCGAGAAACGCCTTCATCGCGGCTGCCTGGACGTCCTTTACGGGCACGTCGCGCTCGCGGGCGATGCGCGCGCAGTCGTCGAACTCGGGCGACGCGTTGAGCATCTCGCCGTTGCGCCGCGCTATCTTGAAGCGGACGTCGCCGAGCGGGGTCGCGATGGTGACGGTCTCGCGCTCAAGGCACTCACGCGTCATCTCCCGGTAGCGCACGCCGATCGTTGTCGTCTCGCGAAAGATGGTCGCGGTGAGACGTTCGCGTGCCTCCGGCGCCGAGATGAGCGTCAGCAGCGTGCCGGGCCGGTTCTTCTTCATCTGGATCGGCGTGTAGAACACGTCCAGGGCCCCCTCCGCGAGGAGCCGATCCATCAGCACGCCGAAAATCTGCGGGTTCATGTCGTCGATCTCCGCCTCGACCACGACCACGCTCTGCGTGCGGGCGGCCGACTCGGCCTCGCCGATCAGGACACGCAGGACGTTCGGCGCATCGTGAAAATCGCGCGTCCCTGCGCCGTATCCCACCGCCTTCAGGCGCATGGGCGGTACGGGACCGTAATCGCTCGCGTAGCTCGTCACCAGGAGTGCGCCCGTGGGCGTGACGAGCTCCGCATCCTGCGGGCCGGCGTAAATCGGCGCATCGCGCAGCAGCCGAATCGTCGCCGGGGCCGGAACCGGGTACAGGCCGTGGGACGACCGCACGCTGCCGCTGCCGACGTTGAGCGGCGACGCCACGATGCGGCCGGGCTTCAACGTCGCCAGCGCGTGCACGGCGCCGACGATGTCGATGATCGAGTCGAGCGCGCCGACCTCGTGGAGATGGACTCTCTCGACCGGCATGCCATGAATCGCCGCCTCCGTCTCGGCCAGGCGCGCGAACAGCTCCCTGGCCCGGTTCTTCCCTGCGCGAGACAGCGACGAGCCGTCGATCAGCGCGTGAATCTCGGCAAGTGTCCGATGAACGTGGTGATGGACCGTTTCGAGCGCCTGTGCCGGTCCATGCGCGGGGCGGCGGGCCTCGTGCGCGTGCACGTGGCCGTGCTCGTCGTCATGGGCGCGCTCGAAGGCGGTCTCCTGTCCGCGCACGCAGAACCTCGTCGCGGTGATACCGGCGCGCGTGACGTGCTCCGTCCACACGGTGTCCCGGTCGATCGCCAGGCTGCCGAGCGCGCGCCGCACGTCGTCGAGCGGCACGCCGGCGTCGATGAGGGCGCCGAGGATCATGTCGCCGGACGCACCAGAGAAGCAGTCGAAGTAGAGGGTGGTCACATCCTGACCATCTTACTCGACGCGCGGTTGCAGGCGGCCGGCCTCGAGAAGCGAGACGTAGCGCTGGTCGGCGAGGATCAGGTGGTCGACGACCTCGATCCCCATGATGTCGCCGGCATTGACCATGCGGGTGGTCAGGACGAGATCGTCACTGCTCGGCGTGGGGTCGCCCGAGGGATGGTTGTGAAACAGGATGATCGCCGCCGCCGACGCCGACGCCGCCTCACGGAAGACCTCGCGCGGGTGTACCACGGAGGTGTCGAGCGAGCCGATGGAGACGATCTTGATCCGGATGAGCCGACGCTTCGTGTCGAGCATCAGGATGCCGAACTTCTCGACCGGCCCGGCGCCGTATTGCGGGAGCAGATACGCGGCCACCTGGCGGGGATGAATCAGCCGTTGTCGCTCCGCCGTCGCGCGCAGGAGCGTGCGCCGGCCCAGCTCAACCGCCGCCAGGACCTGCGCCGCGCGCGCGCTGCCGACGCCCGGCACCCGGCGGAGGTCGTCCACGCCGACACGGGTGAGGCCATACAATCCGCCGGCGTGCTCGATGAGGCGATTGGCAAGCGACAGCGCATCGGTGTGGCGCGATCCACTGCCGAGCACGACCGCGAGCAACTCGTTGTCGCCGAGTCCTGACACACCGAGCCGTTGGAGCTTCTCGCGCGGGCGATCGTGCGGCGCCAGCTGTTTCATGTTCTATACTCAAATTACTTATGAGTCGTGTGGCGTGGCTCGCGGTCGCGCTCCTCGCGTCGGCGTGCGCTGAACCCCCGAACACAGAGATGAACCAGGCGCAGGGCGCCATCGATGCCGCACGCGCGGTCGGCGCGGAGCGGTACGCAACATCCGAGTACAACGCCGCCACCGAGGCGCTGAAGAACGCCAACACCGCCGTTGCACAGGGCGACTACCGCCTCGCGCTCAACTACGCGCTGGAGAGCCGTGAGCATGCCCAGAACTCAGCCCGTGACGCAGCCGACACTCGCGCGCGCCTGCGCGGCGAAATCGAGCGCAGCATGGCGGAAGTCGCCGCCCTGATGGCGCAAGCGGGCACGCGGCTCGAGGCCGCCCGAAAGGCCCGCGCCCCACGCCGCGCGCTCGACGAGATTGCCGCTGCCATTGCCATGGTGAACGAGGACGTACAAAAAGCGGGCGAGGCCATCAAGAGCGACGACTACTTCACGGCGCGCGCCGCACTGGACGGCGTAAAAGAGCGGATCGAGAAAGCAATCGCAGCCGTCGACGAAGCCAGCAAGTCGCAGGTTCAGCGACGCCGCAGCTGACTCCCGGAATCCTTGCAGCCTGGCAGTGGTGGGGCGGGCCCTTGCGGCCCGCCTCGCGAGCCGCAGGCTCGCGCTTGTATGCTCTGTGACTCCTGCGAGGAAAGCTGGCTGACACCTTGCTTAGTCGTTTGCGTGTCCAACAGCGTCCTCCCAGGCTCGACGGATTCTCATACATCGGGCCACACTGCTATCTCGTCACTTTCTGCACACACGCGCGCCGCACTGTGTTCGTCGAAGATCGTCCGGTTGCCTTGCTACTCGAACAGTTTCAGCGTGTGGCAGAAGACGAACGGTTCGCGCTGCTCGCGTACTGCGTCATGGCGGACCACGTGCACCTGCTACCGGAGGGAATGGCAGAGGCCGCGAACCTTCGACGGTTCGTCAAGATGTCAAAGCGACGGGCTGCCCATACGCTGCGATCAGAACTCGGGTTGGCGGACCTGTGGCAGGAGGGCTACCCACGATAGGGTACTGCTGAAACGATCAGCAGACAGTTGACGTGATCAGGTACTTGCTCGATAACCCGGTCCGCGCAGGGCTGGTCAAACAGTGGCAGGAGTACCCATACTCGGGAACCCTCTACCCGCTGGTCTGAAGCTGATGGGGCGCGGACCCTTCGGGTCCGCGAGGCGCGCCGTAAAGGCCCGCCCCACGGCAGGAACGGAAACCCTCAGCGGCGCGCGGCCAGGCGGGCGTCGGCGACCAGCACCTCTTCGGGCGCGTCGGCTTCGAGGACGGTCTCGCCGTCGAGAATGCGACGCATGCGCCGCGTGTCGAGCGCG
>DATDHP010000269.1:0-16372 GCA_036521515.1 Vicinamibacterales bacterium | reverse complement strand
TTCGGGCCGGCGTGCCGATCAAGCCGGTCGCCCGCGCGCTCTGTCGCGCCCAGCCCAGCATGGCGCCGGTGTGGAACGCGGCGCTCGAAGCGCTGGCGTCGGCGCACGCCCCCGAGCGATTCGAACGTTTCGCCGAGCGCGTGGCACGCGCGCCCGCAGCGCTCGCACGCTTTGGAACTGATTGCTTCTCCGATGACACGCCGCATGCGCCGTTGCGCCTGGTGACGCTGTCCTTCAGCCGCTCTGTCCTTGTGGTCGTCGACGCCCTGGCTCGCACGCGGACCATCAGGGTGGCCTGCAGCGAGGGCCGTCCCGCGCTCGAAGGCCGCCGTCTGGCTTCGCACCTCGCTGCCTCCGGCACTGCGGTCACCTGCTTCAGCGATGCCGCGCTCGGGCATGCACTCGCAGCGGCGGATGCCGTGCTGGTGGGCGCTGATGCCGTGGCGCCGGAGTGGTTTCTCAACAAGAGCGGCACGCGCATGCTCGCCGCCGCGGCAACCCAACAGGGGATGCCCGTATATGTGGTTGCGAGCCGGGACAAGTTCGTCAGCCACGCGATTGCCGCGCGGATGGTCGTCCGCGAGGGGGCGTCCGCGGAGATTTGGGAAGCGCCGCCGCCGCGCGTCACCGTGCGAAACCCGTATTTCGAGCCCACACCCCTCGACCTCGTGGCCAGCGTCATCACCGACATCGGTGTGCTCGGCGCCGGAATGGTGCCAGACGTGTGCG
Organism: Vicinamibacterales bacterium; assembly: GCA_036521515.1. Lineage (GTDB taxonomy): Bacteria > Acidobacteriota > Vicinamibacteria > Vicinamibacterales > UBA2999 > Gp6-AA40. The sequence continues at coordinate 15,643 of DATDHP010000269.1, read as the reverse complement.
AGCGATCCGGGGACGCACTCATGCTGCAGGCGCTGGACGATGTGACGAGGTAGTGGGCAGTGGGCAGTCGGCAGTGGACAGGAAAAGCGCCTTCGTCAGCCCACCGCCCACGCCCACGGCCGGCCGCCCACTGCCACTGCCCACTGCCGACTGCCGACTCCCATCGCAGACCGGCTAACATAAGAGCCGAGTGGCGCAGTTCTCCTTCATTCCCTCCAGCGAGTCAGCCGAGCTGGCCGACGACATCCGCGAGTTGTTCCAGGACCTGGCCTCGACGCTGCGGCATGACCTCCGGGCCTATTCCGGCGAATGCCATCCCTCGCTCGACGTGGTCGAAACCGACACCGCCATCGAGGTTGTCATCGACGTGTCCGGCGTCCCCAAGGAGGCGCTGCGCGTGCTGATCCGGGAGGGCGTGCTCATCATCGCCGGCGAGAAGGCGCCGCCGCTGTCGAAGGGCGAACAGACGTTCCACCTGGTCGAGCGGGAGTTCGGGCGATTCGCCCGGGCGGTCCGTCTCACCGGCGCCTTCGATATCGCCAGGAGCCATGCGCGGCTGGCAGACGGCGAGCTGACCATCGTCCTGCTCAAGATGGCCGACCGGCGCGGCCGCGCGCAGCGGATTCCCATCTCGACGGGGGACGACCGGCCCGTATGAACATCCTCTTCATCGGTGACATCGTCGGCCGTCCTGGACGCGAGCTGGTGCGCAAGGGACTACGTGGACTCATCGATCACCATGACGTCGACCTGGTCATTGCGAACGTCGAGAATTCAGCGAACGGCTTCGGCGTGACGAAGGAGATTGGCGATACCTTGCTCGAGTGGGGCGTCGACGTGATGACCTCGGGCAATCACATCTGGGACAAGAAAGAGGCGATAGAGTACATCGCGACCGAGCCGCGGCTGCTTCGGCCGGCCAACTACCCTGCCGGGGCGCCCGGGCGCGGATCGTACGTCGCGCAAACGGGCGACGGTCGTGCCGTCGGCGTGATCAACACGATGGGCCGCGTGTTCATGCTGCAGATCGACGACCCGTTCCAGGTGGTGCTCAGGGAGATCGAGGCGATCCGCCATCGCACGAAGGTGATCATCGTGGACTTTCACGCGGAGGCCACCAGCGAGAAAATCGCGATGGGCTGGCATCTCGACGGGAGAGTCACGGCGATGGTCGGGACGCACACGCACGTGCAGACGGCGGACGAGCGCATCCTGCCGAAGGGCACGGCGTATCTGACGGACGCGGGCATGACCGGTCCGCACGACTCGATTATCGGAATGGAGATCGAACCTTCGCTGGCGCGGTTCCTCACGGCGATGCCTGCGAAGTTCGAGCCGGCGGCCGGCAACCCGCGGCTCAACGGCATCGTCGTCGAGGCGGACGAGAAGACCGGCCGCGCCCGGGGTGTGGCCCGCGTCAGTTATTCGGAGCAGGAGTTGGTGGATCTGGCAGGCGCACCTAAAGGTGCGCCTCTACGTACTACGGTTTGATGGACGTGCGCCTCTACGTTGCGACGGTGCCGTAGAGGCGGGCCTTCAGGTCCGCCTGCCACGGAGACATGACCTCGTTTTACGACCTTCCGTTCGAGGAGCCCGAGCGCGAACAGCCGCCTGCACCAGCGGCGCGACGCATCCTCACGGTGTCCGAGCTGAACGGCGCGATCCGCGCGCTGCTCGAAGAGCGCTTCGTCGAGATCTGGGTGGAGGGTGAGCTCTCCAACTGCCGGGTGTGGAACACGGGGCACATGTACTTCACGCTCAAGGACGCGAATGCCCAGATCAAGGGCGTGATGTTCCGGTCGGCGCTTCGCTATCTCCGCTTCAAGCCGCAGGACGGACTGCGCGTCGTCGCGCGGGCGCATGTCAGCGTCTACGATCCAAAGGGCGAATACCAGATCATCTGCGAGCACCTGGAACCGGAGGGGCTCGGGGCGTTGCAGCTGGCGTTCGACCAGCTCAAGCAGCGGCTCTCGGCGGAGGGGCTGTTCGACGCGCGGCGCAAGCGGCCGCTCCCCTCGCTGCCGCGGAAGATCGGCGTGGTGACGTCGCTCGACGGCGCGGCGGTGCGCGACATCATCAAGGTGCTCCGGCGCCGCCACCCGAACGCGCACATCGTCATGCGGCCCGCGCGCGTGCAGGGCGAGGGCGCGGCCCTCGACATCGCCCGTGCGATCGCTGCGATCGGCAAGGTCAGGGGCGTGGACGTCGTGATCGTCGGCCGGGGCGGCGGATCGATCGAGGACCTCTGGGCGTTCAACGAGGAAGTCGTCGCACGGGCCCTTGCCGGGTGCCCGGTGCCGACAATCTCGGCCGTCGGTCATGAGACCGACGTGACGATTGCAGACTTCGTCGCGGACCTGCGCGCCCCCACGCCGTCGGCCGCCGCGGAAATGGTGGTCTCGCGGAAGGACGACTTCTGCGCGCGGATTGAACGCCTCGCGCAGCGGGTCCACCTCGCCATGCAGGGACGACTGCACCGGGGTGAAGCGCGGCTGCGGACGCTCGAGGCGCGGCCCGGCTACGCCGGCCTGCACGGCCGGATCGCGATGCGTGGACGTCATGCCGGCGATCTCGCCCATGAGCTGCGGCGCGCGCTTCGCGCCCGCCTGGCGGCGCGCGAGCGGAGCTACCAGGGGCTGCGCCTCAAGCTGGAGACCTTCGACGTCCGCCGTCGCTTTGGCGTCATTCGCGCGCGTCTCGCCGCGGGCGATGGCAGGCTCCAGTCCGTGGCGGCGCGCCGCCAGCACGAGGCGCACGCGCGTCTCGGCAAGGTCGCCGCCCGCCTCGACACGCTGAGCCCGCTCGCGGTGCTGGGCCGCGGCTACGCCGTGTGCTGGAACGAGGACCGCACGGCTATCATTCGTGATGCCGGGGCCGTGTCGGCCGGCGACCGCGTCCGCGTCACGCTCGAACGCGGGGAACTGGATTGCCTGATCACGGGCCGCGGAGACACGGAGACACGGAGTTGAGTCATCTTTGGATGTGAGAATTTTCGATTTCACGATTGCAGATACCCAGATCCCAAGATGGCCAGCATCCGTGCCTCCGTGCCTCTGTGGCTCGTGGGGGTGGACATAGTTGGATTCGACCATCAAGGACTTCGAAGCCGCCATCGCGGAGCTCGAGACGATCGTCAAGAAGCTCGAGGAGGGCGACCTCGCGCTCGAGACATCGTTGCAGCTCTACGAGCGCGGCGTTCATCTGTCGCGCTTCTGCCACGCCCAGCTCGAGGCGGCGGAGCGACGCATCGAGATCCTCAACGAGCGCGGCCAGCTCAAGACGGCGCCATCCGACTTCGGGTCCGACGACGAGGGCGACAGCCGCGATCGGCGATGATCGCGGCCGACAGTCTGAGCGAGTACCTGAAGGCGCGCCGCCTCGAGATTGAGGCGGCGCTGGTTACGGCCCTTGCCACCACCGCTGACATCCCGACGGTTGTGGCCGACGCCATGCGGTACAGTGTCACGGCTGGTGGCAAGCGCCTCAGGCCGATACTCTGCCTTGCCAGCGCGGACGCTGTCGGCGGCGAGCGGGCCATGGCGATGCCCGCCGCCTGCGCCATCGAGCTGATTCACACCTACTCCCTGGTCCACGACGATCTGCCGGCCATGGACAACGACACGATGCGTCGCGGCCGCCCGACGCTTCATGTCGTCGCCGGCGAGGGCATGGCCATCCTGGCCGGCGATGGGCTGCTCTCGGAAGCGTTCGCGCTCCTCGCGCGCGAGCCTCACGGCGACTCGCCCGCGCTCGCCGCGCGCAAGCTGCGTGTGATTGGTGTGATCGCTGATGCCGCGGGGCCTGCGGGGATGGTGGGCGGCCAGGCGATCGACCTCGCGTGCGTCACGCCCGACCCGTCCGGCCGCCGTCTGCCGGCGCTCGATGCTGACGGCCTGCGCAACATGCACGCCAGGAAGACCGGCGCCCTGATCCGCGCGTCCGCCGTGGCCGGCGCCATCATGGGCGGCGGCAGCGACGGCGCGGTGGCGGCGATCGACGCCGCGGCCGAGGATCTCGGCCTCGCCTTCCAGATCGTGGACGATGTGCTCGACGTGGAAGGGGCATCGGAGGACCTGGGCAAGACCGCCGGCAAGGACGCCGCCGCCGGCAAGCCCACTTACCCGTCCTTGTACGGCCTCGAGCGATCGCGGCAGATGGCCGCGGACTGCCTGGTCCGAGCCGAAACGACGCTCAACGACGCGGGCCTCGCCGACTCGAGGCTGCTGGAAATCGGCCGATGGATTGTAGAGAGACGCAGCTAGGCGGACCTGAAGGTCCGCCTCTACAGCCCACCGTGGAACGTACACTGGCGAATGTAGAGGCGACCTTCAGGTCCGCCTGATATGAAGACTCGTCTGGATCAGCTGGTTCTCGAGCGAGGCCTTGCCGCTTCGAGGGAGCGCGCGCGGTCGCTGATCATGGCGGGTCAGGTCACTGTCGACGGCCAGCCGGTCACGAAGGCGGGCGCGCAGATCGAGAGCGGCGCCGACGTCGAGCTCATCGCGGCCGATCATCCCTACGTCGGGCGCGGCGGGGTGAAGCTCGCCCATGCGCTCGACACCTTCCGCATCGATGTCGCCGGCCGCGAGGGCCTCGACATCGGCGCCTCCACCGGCGGCTTCACGGACGTGCTGTTGCAGCGCGGCGCGACGCGTGTCGTCGCGCTCGACGTGGGCCACGGCCAGATCGACTGGAAGCTGCGGCGGGATCCGCGGGTCGTCATCATCGAGCGTTTCAACGCGCGACGCCTCTCCCCTGCCGACCTTCCCGGCCCCATGGACATCGTGGTCATTGACGTGTCGTTCATATCGCTGCGTCACATCCTCCCGATCGTCCCACCGCTGCTGCGACCGGGCGCGGATGTCGTCGCGCTCGTCAAGCCGCAGTTCGAAGCTGGCCGGTCGGAAGTGCGCAAGGGAGTGATCCACGATCAGACCGTTCGCGCCCGTGTCGTCGCGGAGGTGGCCGCCGAGGCGACTGAGGTAGGATTGGCGCGCGTGGCGTCGACCCCGTCGCCCATCGCCGGACAAAAGGGCAACGTCGAATTTCTGCTCCACCTGCGACACGTATGAGCTCGGGTATTCGTCGGGTTGGCGTCGTTGCGAAGCGCGGGTTGGTCGGAGCGACGGACCACCTGGCGCGGCTCGACACGTGGCTGCGCGAGCGCCGCCTGGAGGTCGTGTACGAGTCCGATATCGCCGCGGTCACCGGCGGCCCGGCACTGACCACGGCGCGATCGCGCGAGGACCTCCCGCACGATGTCGACCTGGTCATCGTGCTCGGTGGCGACGGGACGCTCCTCAGCATGGCCACGCGCATCGCCCGGGCAGGGCGTGACATCCCGATTCTTGGCGTCAACTTCGGCAGCCTCGGATTTCTCACCGAGACCCGGATCGACGAGCTCTACCCGACGCTCGAATCGGTGCTCAACGGCACGGGGCAGTTCCACGAGCGCGCGATGCTCGCCGCGGATGGCTGTCGCGGACGGGACGTCTTCGACTCACGCATCGTCCTGAACGACGTCGTGTTCACCAAGGGCGCGCTGTCACGGATGATTGAGCTGTCGGTGTCGGTGAGCGGCGGGTTCGTCACCAAGGTGAAGGCCGACGGCCTGATCGTCGCCAGCGCCACCGGCTCGACCGCGTACAACCTCGCTGCCGGCGGCCCTATCGTCCATCCCGACGTCGATGCGCTCCTGCTGACGCCCATCGCGCCGCACACGCTCACCAACCGCCCCGTCGTCATCCCGGGGACCGCCTCGATCGAAGTCCGCCCCCGCGTCAGCGGCCGTGACGACGTCTACGTCACCTACGACGGCCAGTCGGGCTACCCCCTCCAGAAAGGCGATGTCGTCCGCGTCCGTAAGTCCGAGCGCCGTCTGCGCCTCGTGAAGGCGCCCGCCCGCAGTTACTTCGAGTTGCTGCGCGAGAAGCTGAAGTGGGGAGAAAGGGGCGGACAGGACTGAGCTGCACCCGGTCTACGGTCTGCGGTCTGCGGTCTCCGGTGGGCTTACTGGCGTTGCCGCTGCCGTCGGAAGAACAGCACTTGATGTTCGAACACGTTCGCGTTGTGCTGCGCGAGCGTCTCGGCGAATACGTGCGTCCCGTCGTTGCGGCTCACGAAATAGAGATACGGGGCGTCCGCGGGCATCACGGACGCTTCCAGCGCGGCCTTGCCGGGCGCGGCGATGGGACCGGGGGGCAGACCGGGATAGCGGTACGTGTTGTACGGCGAGTCGTACTGGAGGTCCTCGCGGCGGATGTTCCCGTCGTAGCGTCCCGCTTTCTGCAGGGCGTAGATGACCGAGGGGTCGGCCTGCATGGGCATCCCGAGCCGCAGCCGGTTGCGATAGACGGCCGCCACGAGCGGGTGCTCGTGCGCCTGCGCCGTTTCCTTCTCCACCAGGGAGGCCAATGTCACGACCTGCCGTGTCGTCAAGCCCTGAGCTTCGGCGCTCCGGCGCAACGTCTCCGTGTAGGTGGCGAGAAAGCGATCGACCATCAGCCGGACGAGCCGCGACGCAGGCGCACCGCGCGCCAGCGAGTACGTTTCAGGGAACAGGTAGCCTTCGAGGTCGGTCGCGTGCGGATCGAGCTCCTTGATGGCTGAATTGTCACCGGCGGCCTCGATGAAGCTCGCCGCCGGTCCAAACCCGCGCATCTCGTACAGATGCGCCATCTCCGGGATTGTCAGCCCTTCTGGAAACGTGATGCGGACCGTGTAGATATCACCGCGGGCGATTTTCTGGATGACGGCCACCGGGCTCATCGGCTCCGCGAACCGGTACTCGCCGGCCTGGAGATTGCGGGCCTCGCCGCTCCACCACAGGGCCGCCCGGAACGTGTACTCGTCGGCCACGACGCCGGCCGCGATCAACCTCCGCCTGATCTCGGCCGCACCGGCGCCCTGTGGAATCTCCACAAACGTCTCAGCCGTCGAGTAGCCCTTGAACGGCTCGCCTATGCGGCTCCACAGGAGCGTGGCCGCCAGGACTCCGCCACCAATCACGACGGTGAAGAAAAAGATGAAGACGAGCGCAACAGTGTGCGTGCGCGTATGAGCTTCTGGCACTAGAACTCCGGATCTCCGGCGATCGGGACGGGCCGGCCCGGGCGGGTGTCGAGGCGATCGTTCACAACGCGCGTGTCAAGGCGATCAGTCACGATGCGCGTATCAAGGTAGTCCTGGAGAATGACGGCGGCCGATGCTGCGTCGAGCCGGGCTTTCCGGGCGCGCCAGTCTTTTTCCCTCACAGCGAGCCGGCTCTCGGCCTCGCGACTGCTCAACCGCTCATCCTGCAGGGTGACCGGGAGGTGTGTCAGGACGCTCAACTCGCGGGCGAACAGCTCTACACGAGAAGTCATTTCGTTCGGCGTTCCATCCAGGCGTCGCGGGAGGCCGACAACGACGTGCTCCACGCCATCCTCTTCGCTGCCCAGCCGCGAAACCTCCCGCGCAGCCTGTTCCAGCGCTTCCGCGTCGAGCGCGGCTGAGCGCAGGACGCCGACGGGGCGCGCCAGCGTGCGCGTCGCATCGCTGACGGCGACGCCAATCCGGCGCTCGCCCACGTCCAAGCCTACAATCCGCATGCTCGCACTCTATACTAGGGCCGGCATGAGACTTTCGCCGGTAGGGCGGGTTGGGCTGATGGGGCGAGTGGGGATTGCTTTCCTGATGATCGCGCCGACAGCTCTTCCTTACCCGCCGTCCCCGCCCTACCCCCCCTACCCGCCTGCCGTGCGCGCGCAAGAAGGCCGCGCCCGTACCGAGGCGCTGGCGCAGCGGGTGAACGAACGGATCCAGGCGCTGCAGCGCGAAGCCGATCGGCTGGCGGGCGAGGCGCGGACGCTGGTTGGGGATCTCCGCCGGCTCGAGATCGAGCGCGATCTGCAGGCCGAGCGACTCGCCCAGGCGGGAGCCGCGGCTGCCGAGGCACAGGCAGGACTGCAGCAGGCGACGAGCCAGCTGGCGCAACTCGAGCAGCAGCGGGCAGCGCAGCTCCCCGATCTGAAGGCGCAGCTCGTTGATCTTTACAAGCGCGGCCGCGGCGGCTACGCGCGCATGCTGCTCGAGGCGGACGGCGTGCGCGACCTTGGCCGCACGACCCGGGCCGTGTCCGCACTCGTGCGCATCAATGAACAGCGCCTCGCCGAGCACAGGCGGACGCTGGAGAACCTGCGTCAGGAGCGCGCGACGGTCGAACAGAAGGCCGCCGAACTGAAGGCGCACGAGGAGGAGATGCGCCGCGCGCGTGCCGCCGCCGACCGCGCCCTCGCCGCGCGGACGGCGCTGATCGAACAGATCGACAAGCGGCGCGACCTGAATGCTCAGCTGGCCGGCGAGCTCCAGGTCGCCCACGAGCGGCTCCAGCAGCAGGTCGCGAACCTCGCATCGGGGCGTCCTGGCGAAGCGGTCGACGTGCCGGTGGCGGCCTTCCGCGGCGCGCTCGACTGGCCGGCCGCTGGCCGCGTGACGGGCAGGTTCGGTCAGGGCTCGGACCGGGTCGGGGGAGCGGCTGTCAGGAACGGCATAGAGATCGCGGCGCCTGCCGACAGCCCGGTCACCGCCGTCCACGGCGGCACGGTTGCCTACGCCGACGCCTTCAGCGGCTTCGGCACGCTGGTTATCGTGGACCATGGACGGGAGGTCTATTCCTTATACGGGTACCTCGCGTCTGCATCCGTCGAACGCGGTCAAACGGTAGAAGCCGGAATGGAGCTCGGGCGTGTGGGGTCCGCACCCGCCGGGCCGCCGGCGCTCTACTTCGAGATCCGCGTCGACGGGCGCTCCGTCGATCCCGTACAATGGCTGAGGGTTAGGTAACCTCAACCTCCAACTCCCGACTCCCAACTCCCAACAGGGCGTTGAGACGCGTTGTGGCGAGTTGGGAACGGATTGGGAATTGGGAATTGGGAGTTGAAGCACTTATGACGTCCCGCACTCGCGCGTTCGTCCTCGCCGTCTCCATCCCGGTCATCGCCTACGTCGTGATAGGCGGCTATCTCGGGCAGGCGCTCGCCAAGGACGACACCTATCAGCACCTTCGCGTCTTCGAGGACGTCGTGTCGCTCGTCCTCAACAATTACGTGGAGGAAGTGGACGTCACGGTTGCCATGAAGGGGGCGATGAAGGGGTTGGCTGACGGCCTCGACCCGGAGAGCGCCTACCTGACGCCGGAGTTGGCGAAGACGGTTCAGGCGGCCGACGCCAGCGACGTGGCGGATGTCGGCCTCGCGGTCACTCGGCAGTATTACCTGCGTATCGTGGCGGCGAAGGACGGATCACCAGGCGCCCGGGCCGGGCTGCGCAGCGGCGACTTCATTCGAGCCATCGACAACCGTCCGACGCGCGACATGTCGGCATACGAGGGCGCGCGGCTGCTGCGCGGGGCGCCCGGTTCGAAAGTGTCGCTGCTCGTCATCCGCGGCAACGCGGCCGAGCCGCACGTCGTGGATCTCGTGCGCGAACGGCTGAACGGGTCCGACCTGACCTCGCGCATGGCCGATGCGTCAACCGGCTACATCCGAATCGTCGAGTTCTCGAAGGAGTCACCGGCCCGGTTGAAGCAGGCGATCGACGCCCTCGCCAGGACCAAGGCCGTGCGCCACGTCATCGACCTGCGCGGGACGGCCCGCGGCGACCTCGACGATGGGATCGCGGCTGCGCGCCTGTTCGTAAAATCGGGCACGCTCGCGATTCGCCAGGCCAAGGGCGATCAACGCGAGGTCATCACCGCGCAGCCGGGTGACGGTACGATTGTGTCGCCGGTGGTGCTGCTGATCAACCAGGGAACCGCGGGCCCCGGGGAAGTCTTCGCTGCCGCGCTCGACGACAACGACCGCGCGGATCTCGTCGGCGAGCAGACGATCGGCCGGGCGGCGCGCCAGCGCCTCATCACGCTGCCGGACGGCAGCGGCCTCCTTCTGTCGTACCTCCGCTACCTCACGCCCGACGGCAACGCCATCCACGAGAAGGGTCTCATGCCCGACGAGGAAGTCGAGCAACCCGAAGTGGAATTCGGCGCCGAACCTCCTGCCGCCGACACGACGCTGCAGAAGGCGCTCGAACGTATCTCGAAGTCCTGAGTCATCACGAACCACAGAACTCAGAGTTGACTCAGAGTTGGTCTCTCTGTGCCTCTGTGCCTCTACGGTTCGTTTCCGAGCGCGGTCATCACACCTATTTCCGCGGCCGGAGATTTCGCGCGTCAATATCGCCGTTCTCGTATTGACACCTCGTGTGCGTGCGCGTATAACCGGTCGTCGCACCACTTTTACGCGCGCGTGCGGTGCCCCCCGATCGCGTCCTGCGTGCGCCTCTTAGGAGATCTCCATGAACAAGCAGGAACTGATTTCCAAGATCGCCAAGGACACCGGCTCGTCCAGGGCGAACGCGGCAGCCGCCGTCGACTCGCTCATCGAGGGCATCACGAAGTCGCTGAAGAAAGGTGACTCGATCACCTTCGTCGGCTTCGGCACCTTCAAGACGTCGCAGCGGAAGGCGCGCACCGCACGCAACCCGCAGACCGGCGCACCGATCAAGATTCCCAAGCGGCGGGTGGTCCGGTTCACGGCAGGCAAGGCACTCAAGAACGCGGTGCGGTAGGACGCACACAGACACGACGAACCAGGGCCTCGAACGCCGAAGCACGAGCCCCGAACCGCGAACCCGAACACGAACGGAGAAGCCGGGGTCCCCGCCGCGAACGCGTGCGCGGTAGGTGGCAAGTGAGAACCGGGAAGCGCACACGACGCCGCTTGGAGACTTTCCCGTCCAACTTCGTTCCGCTATACTGGTGGTTCGGGTCAAGGCCCGACTTCACGGTCAATAGGCGCGTAGCTCAGTTGGTTAGAGCGCCTGCCTGACACGCAGGAGGTCAGTGGTTCGAGTCCACCCGCGCCTACCATTCGACTCGACGCGCGCTCGCGCGCGCGCCTCGCTCCTGGCAGGCCCAGTCGCTCGCCGCTGAGCGAACGCGTGATTAGAGAGAACAGAAAGACCGCCGGAGCCGTCAACGATTTCATGAGCCAGGTCACCATCACACTGCCAGACGGATCCAGCCGCGCAGTGTCCGCAGGTACGCCCGTGCGCGCCGTCGCGGCGGCCATCTCACCGCGCCTCGAGAAGGCGGCGGTCGCCGCCGTCGTCGACCACCGCCTGGTTGATCTCACGTTCCCGCTCGAGAAGGACGCGAACGTTCGCATCGTGACGCCCGAGAGCCCCGAGGCGCTGCCGCTCTTCAGGCACAGCACGGCGCATCTCATGGCGGCGGCGGTGACGAATCTCTTCCCCGGTGTCCAGTGCGGCATTGGTCCGGCAACCGACGAGGGGTTCTTCTACGACTTCGTCGTCCCGCGCCCGTTCGTCCCCGAGGACATCGAGGCGATCGAGAAGAAGATGCGGGACCTCGCACAACAGGATCTGCCGTACGAGCGCCAGATGTGGAACCGTGAGGAGGCGAAGCGCTTCTTCGGCGGCCGCGGCGAGCCGCTCAAGGTCCAGCTGGTCGAGGAGAAGACTGCCGGCCAGGACGAAGTGTCCTGCTACACGATCAAGGACCGCGACACGTTCGTTGATTTCTGCGTCGGGCCCCACGTGCCGTCTACCGGCCGGCTGAAAGCGTTCAAGCTGCTCAGCACCTCCAACGCGTACTGGAAGGGGGACGCGCGCAACCAGCCGATGCAGCGGATCTATGGCACGGCGTTCCTCTCCGAGAAGGAATTGCAGCAGCACCTGCACCGTCTCGAGGAGGCGAAAAAGCGCGATCATCGCAGGATCGGGCGCGACCAGCAGCTCTTCATGTTCCACCACTGGGCGCCGGGTGCCACCTTCTGGTTGTCGAAAGGGACGAGGCTGTACAACACGCTGGCCGACTACATGCGCAGCGTGCTCTTCCCCGCCGGCTACGAGGAAGTGAAGGCGCCGATCATCTTCAACAAGGCGCTCTGGGAGACGTCCGGTCACTGGCAGCACTACCGCGAGAACATGTTCCTCGTGGAAGGCGCAGACGAGGGCGAGCAGATGGCCCTCAAGGCGATGAACTGCCCGGGACACATGCTCATCTTCGGCAGCGAGGTCCGCAGCTACAAGGACCTGCCGATACGGCTCCACGAACAGACAGCGCTGCACCGCAACGAGTCGTCCGGCGTCCTCTCGGGGCTCACGCGCGTCCGGCAGTTCAGCCAGGACGATGCGCACTGCTTCGTGATGGAGTCGCAGATTGCCGACGAGGTCGAGAAACTGCTGCGCCTGGTGCAGCGCGTCTACGGTGACTTCGGCCTCGAGTACGCCGTGAAGCTGTCCACGCGTCCCGAGCAGTTCCTCGGCGAGGTTGCGACGTGGGATCACGCCGAGGCGTCGTTGAAGCGGGCGCTCGAGGCGGCGGGCCAGCCTTATGCGATTAACGAGGGCGACGGCGCGTTTTACGGCCCGAAGATCGATGTCGATCTGATCGACGCGATCGGCCGGAAGTGGCAGTGCGCCACGATCCAGCTCGACTACCAGACGCCTCAGCGGTTCGGGCTCAAGTACGTCGGGTCTGACAACGCGGAACACTGTCCGGTCGTTATTCATCGTGCAATCTTCGGTAGCTTCGAGCGCTTCATGGCGCTGCTGATCGAGCACTTCGCCGGCGCGTGGCCACTCTGGCTGGCGCCCGTCCAGACGGTCGTCCTGCCCATCGCGGATCGGCACCTCGAGTACGCGCGGCGGGTTCAGCACGAGCTGGCTGCGGCCGGGCTTCACGTCGAGCTCGACGAGCGCGTGGAGAAGATTGGCTATAAGATCCGTGAGGCCCAGCTGCAGAAGGTGCCGTACATGCTGGTGATCGGCGACCGCGAGGTGGCCGAGGGCACGGTGGCGGTCCGCAGCCGGTCGGGAGGCGATCTGGGAGCGCGACCGCTTGCTGATTTCGTCAGCGCGGCCCGCCAGGAAATCGACAGCAAGGCGCGCTGAACGCCGCCGCGCCTGCGGAGAATTAACCGGCGTACGGGTGTCAGTCTGCGGTCTTCGGTCTACGGTCTTCGGTAGGCCTGAAGTCGGCAGACACTGAAGACTGGAGACCGGAGACCGAAGACTTACCTGCGGAGGCAGTTATAGCTTTCGATCGTTCGCCCCGACGTGATGACCGCGTTCGCACGAATGAACGTATCCGGGTTCGCGAAGTCCGCGTAATCGACGAAACCGGACAGCAGCTCGGGATCATGCCGCCGCCGCAGGCGCTGGCCATCGCGCGTCAGAAGGGGCTCGACCTGGTCGAGATCTCTCCGACCGCGGTGCCGCCGGTCTGCCGGATCATGGACTTCGGGAAATACCAGTACCAGGAACAGAAGCGCAGCCGCGAGGCCAAGAAGCACCAGCGGGTGATCGAGGTCAAGGAGATCAAGTTCCGCCCGAAGGTGGACGAGCACGATTACGACTTCAAGAAGAAGCATATCGAGCGCTTTCTGGCTGACGGCGACAAGGTCAAGGCGACGATCTTCTTCCGCGGTCGCGAGATGGCGCACCCCGAGATCGGACGGCGCATCCTGGAGCGGTTGATGGCGGATCTCGGCGACCAGGCGGTCGCCGAAGCGATGCCCCGGCAGGAAGGCAACCAGATGCACATCATCCTGACCCAGCGGGCGGGGCGCAAGAGCGCGCCGAAGAAAGCGCAGGAGGCCGCCGAACCGGCGGCGACGACGACGGAAGATCACTAGACCGACTATGCCCAAGCTGAAGACGCACCGGGGCGCGGCCAAGCGCTTCAAGAAGACGGGAACCGGCAAGATTGTCCGGGCGAGCGCATTCAAGCGCCACATCCTGACGGGCAAGACGACGAAGTCGAAGCGTCAGATGCGGGGCACGCGCGAGGTGGCTGAGCAGGACGCCCCCAAGCTGCGCCGGATGTTGCCGTATAAATAACTGACAGCCGGCAGCGGGCAGCCGGCACCACGTTCGAGCCGTGTTCGTAGAGGCCGACCTTCCCGCCTCCGCTGAAGCTACGGCGGGCTCGCCGAAGCCAAAGCGAAGGCGGCAGGTCGGCCTTGCCAGCCCGAAGCCCGGAGTCAACAAGGATCACGAAGATGCCGCGAGTCAAACGAGGAACCGTCCGCCGGGCGAAGCGCAAGAAGCTCCTTGCGCGTGCGAAGGGCTACTACCAAACCAAGAGCAAGCTGTATCGCGCAGCCAAGGAGTCGGTGGACACGGCCGCGAAGTACGCCTACGTTGGCCGCAAGCACAAGAAGCGCGAGTACCGCCGGCTCTGGGTCGTGCGCATCAACGCGGCGGCGCGTCAGCACGGGCTCACCTACTCGCAGCTGATCCGTGGTCTCAAGACCGCGGGCATCACGCTCGACCGCAAGATGCTGGCCGACATGGCGGCCACCCAGTCTGCGGCGTTCGCGAAGGTGGCTGAACAGGCGAAGGCCGCATTGCCTGCCGAGGCTACCGCCTGATCAATGCAGAATGCACAATGGCCAATGCCTGATGACGAATGCCTTTGACGGCGTTTGGCATTGAGCCTTGGGCATTGAGCATTGGGCATTGATGGATGACTGAATCCACCATCGACCGTTCGGCGATCGAGTCGCTCCGCCAGGAGTTCCGCGTGCGGATCTCGTCCGCCTCGTCCGATCGCGAGCTGAAGGCGCTCGGGGACGAGTTCCTCAGCCGCAAATCCGGGTCGGTCACCGCCCTCCTCAAGAATCTCGCATCGATCCCGGCGGAGACGCGGCGCGAGTTCGGACAGCTCGTCAACACGCTGAAGGCAGAGATCGAGACGGCGCTCGAGGCGAAGCGCGCCTCCCTCGACGCGTCGCGACCGCCCGCCGGCGCGGTGGACGTGACGCTGCCCGGGCGCGAGGCGCCGGTCGGCCGCATCCACCCGCTGATGCGCGTCCGCCAGCAGGTCGAGGACATCTTCTCCCACATGGGCTACGAGATCCTCGAGGGCCCCGAGGTCGAGGACGACTACCACAACTTCGAAGCGCTCAACATGCCGCCGGATCACCCCGCCCGTGACATGCAGGACACGCTGTATCTGGGCGCGCCCATTCCCGGCGGCACGTGGGGCGCACACAGGTTCCCGGCTGGCGCTCGAGGTGCTGGAAAAGTCCCGGAGGCGCAAGTACTCGCCGCCACGCTGCTGCGCACGCACACGTCCGCGATGCAGATCCGCTACATGAAGACCTTCCCGCCGCCGATCCGCATCATCGTTCCCGGCCGCGTCTATCGCCGCGACAACCTCGACCTCAGCCACACGCCCATGTTCCAGCAGTTCGAGGGGCTCGTGGTCGGCGAAGGGATCACGCTTGCAGACCTGAAGGGCACGCTCCTCGCGATGGTGCGCGAGCTGTTCGGCGACGTGACGATCCGCATGCGTCCGAGCTTCTTTCCTTATACGGAGCCGAGCGCCGAGGTGGACGTGACCTGCCAGGGGTGCGGCGGCAAGGGCTGCGGCACGTGCAAGCACACCGGCTGGCTCGAGATTCTCGGCAGCGGCATGGTCCATCCGGCCGTCTTCGAGGCGGTCGGCTACGACCCGGAGCAGGTGACCGGCTTTGCGTTCGGCCTCGGCATGGAGCGTGTCGCCATGCTGAAGTACGGCGTCGACGACATCCGGTTGTTCTACGAGAACGACCTCCGCTTTCTAGAGCAGTTTTCC
>DATDHP010000268.1:0-3720 GCA_036521515.1 Vicinamibacterales bacterium | reverse complement strand
AGAACACGTCCTCGTTGCGTTCCGGCATGAGGAGGTCCGTCAGCGGGCGGATCATGAACAGGTCTCGTGCGGGGACGCGCTCGATGATACGCACTTGTGGCGGCACCGGAAATCCATGCGGCCACCATGCGCGGAAGAGCGGCGCGCGCTGCGACGGCTCGCGCGCGAGCAACACCTGCAGCATGGCTCCGAGGCGGGCTCCGGCGGGATCGCGATCGCCGGCTTCCTCGAGCGTCCATCCGCCGGCGCTCACCGTGATGACGACATACGCGACGGCCGACGCGCCTTCCTCAGCGACGAAGAACTCGGTGTGGCGCAGCCCGGGCGGGCCGAGCCCAGCCTGGAGACGCTTCTTCGAAAGCGCATAGAGAATCTGCGGAGGGTCGCGCCGCAGCGCGAAGCGGGCGGGCGCCGACCGGATCTCGTGCATCGCCGCCATGTCTGGCAGGTCTCTCTCCGCTCCGGCACGCACGAGCATGGCCGGTGCACCACCCTGCTGGATCACTTCGAGCGTGACCTCCTCGAGCGGCACGAGGTTGAACCCGAGCCGGCGATAGAAAGATTCGCCAATCTCGGAAAACAACGACGCCATCGCGGCTCCCTCCTGCCGCTCGTGCTCGACCAGCCGCTCCACGAGCTGACCGGCAAGCCCGCGCCCGCGAAGGTCCGGCGGCGTGAAGACCGCTCCCAGCCCTGACATCCGGACGTCGCGGCCGTCGAGCCGCGCGTCGAAGCGATACCGCTTCGCCGACGCCAGCAGGCGATCCTGCTCGTCGAGCAGCGCGAACCGGTGAAGATGGTCGCGGCCCCACGGCGTGAGCAGCTGGGCGCGGTTCCAGCGTCCGTACGCGGAGCGCGTCAGCCCCTCGTTCCAGATCGGATAGGTGAAATCGAGGATTCGGTCCAGGAGAGGACCTTCGGCCAGAACCAGACGAGTCGTCACAGACATCTCCTGAGGCCTGAGTCGTGACAGGTGAAGCAAGGTTCTGATGGTTCGCCTTGGGAGCTGTCTTAGGCGCGGCCGCGGGGCGGCCGCGCTTCTAGCAGCGAAGATCCGCCGATCCACCCGTCGGTTGAGGCGGAGCTTCGCTACTCCGGGCATTGTATCCCTGCCACTCCGGCCTGTCCGGGTGTACAAGGGAAGCATGACGACGACCATCGATCTCAGTTACCCCATCGGACGGTTCACGCCGGTGGAGCCGGGCACCGCCGACGCCCGGCTCGCGGCCATCGATGACATCGCCGCGCTGCCCCGCCATATGCGCGATGCGGTGGCGGGCCTGAACGACGCACAGCTCGATACGCCGTACCGTCCAGGAGGATGGACAGTAAGGCAGCTGGTGCATCACGTCGCCGACAGCCACATGAACGCCTTCATCCGCCTCAAGCTCGCGCTCACCGAAGAGACGCCCACCATCAAGCCGTACGACGAGAAGGCGTGGGCCGGCCTTCCGGATGCCAGACTGCCAATCGAGAGCTCGCTCGCCATCCTCGACAACCTGCATGCGCGATGGGACGCGATCTACGGGGCGCTTGCCCCCGCACATTTCGACAGGGCCTTTTTCCACCCCGAGATGCAGAAGGAAGTGACCGTGGACCTTCACACCCAGATCTATGGCTGGCACTCGAAGCACCACGTCGCGCACGTCATGGCGTTGCGACGGCGCGAGGGATGGTAAGGCGCCGCTGTCGTTCGCGCTTCTCGGGTTCTCGCTTCTCGGTTCGTGTTCAGGTTCGGGGGAACGCTCGAACATCCCGGTTGCTCGAGCGTGGGTACACGCTCGAACTTCGAACTTCGAACCGCGAACAGAGAACAGCGAACAGGAGAACTGAACCGCGAACTTGAACACGAACTGAGAAGAGAGAACCGAGAAGCGTGAACGACAGCTTCAGAGTAAGATACTCGCCGTGGCTGACAAGGCGGAGATCGGCGACGCGCTTGGCATGATTGAAACCCGCGGCCTCGTCGGGATGATCGAGGCGGCCGATGCCATGCTGAAGACGGCGAACGTCGTCCTCGTGAGCTGGCAGAAGGTCGATGCGGGGCTGGTGACGGCGATCATCAGGGGCGATGTGGGATCGGTGAAGGCGGCGACCGACGCGGGCGCCGCAGCGGCTCGCCGCGTCGGAGAGCTCGTCGGCGTGCACGTCATCCCCCGACCGGCCGACGACGTCGAGAAGATTTTTCCAATCCGCTGACGCGTTTCCTGTGTTCGCGTGCGGCGAGCGGCCGTATCGACAGCTTCTCTCCCACCATCAGCAGTGGCTGCGTCGGCGTGTCCAGGTTGAACAGCTGGCCGTCGCGTGTCCGGGCGAAAATCTGATTCCCGCCAATCAGGAGCGTCAGCGGCCCGCCTTCGCCGATGGCTTCGTAGAGACGAACGCGGAAGACGTCGCTCAGCGTGCCGAGCAGACGCCGGAGTCGCGGGATCGAGAAACCCCGCCTGCGCAGATCGGCCAGGACCTGGAGCTCGAGGACGTCGAGTGGCGTGTAGCGACGCTCGGTGAAGCCGCCGGCTTCCGTCCGATGCGCGGCAATCGCCGGCACGAACAGGCGTCGGGCGTCCCACCACTGGAGCTGTCTCGCGGTCAGCCCCGTCAGCGCTGCGACCTCCCGCGACGTGTAGTGCTTCTTTAGCCTCACGTCTTCTTCCTCTTCCGGCTGAAGCCGGAAGCCACAAATGATGGGCCGGCTGAAGCCGGAAGCCACAAGAACAAGGAACCCGACACGGCGCCTCACCTGTGGCTTCCGGCTTCAGCCGGAAGATCGCGTGATCACAGGCCGAAGCGCGCCGGATGCACCAGCACGAGCTCGGGCCGCTCGCGCCCCTCGAGGACGAGGTCGGCCACGGCCAGCGCGGTCAGCGGCGCCAGCAAGACGCCATTGCGGTAATGACCCGTGGCATAAAACACACCGCGCATCGTGGACGAAGGGCCGATGATCGGCAGCTCGTCGGGCGTGGCCGGACGCAGCCCCACGCGGACTTCGTCGAAGAACGCGGCGGTCAGCTCCGGCAGCAGCTCCGTGCCTCGATCGAGCAACATGCGCACGCCGGCAGTCGTGGCGCGCTCCTCGAAGCCGACGTCTTCCGAGGTGGCGCCAACGAGCACCGAACCGTCTTCCCAGGGGACCAGGTAGCACCGCTCACCCCAGATGACGCGCGACGCCGGCGGTCGCGGGAGACGCAGATGCAGCAGCTGGCCGCGTATCGGCCGAACGGGAACACTTTTTCCAACCCCGCGCAGATCCTGCGACCAGGTGCCAGCGGCGACGATGACTGCATCCGCCTGCGCTCTTTCAGCCTCGAGATCCTGGATCTGGCCGTCACCAACTGTCACGCCCCGCTGAGTCAGCGCCTCGACGAGTGCGGACACGAGCGAACGCACGCCGACGTAGCCGTGCCCCGGCACGTGCAAGGCCGACGCAACACCGCCCAGCGCCGGCTCGAGGCGCCGTGCAGCGTCTGCGTCGAGGAGCTCGTGCCGCACGTGCGCCTGGCTGAGACGCGCGGCCGCGGCCGAGAGCCGCTGCGATTCGTCGGCATTCAGCGCCACCTGCAGCGTGCCGGAACGCTGATACTCGATGGCCTGGTCCGCGTCGATCGTGACGCGCTCGATGAAGCCGTCGTACTCGTGAAGGCTTTGAACACCCAGGCCCACGAGTGGCTCGCCGTGACCTTCGATGTGCGGCGCCAGGATGCCGGCCGAAGCCCAGGTGGC
>DATDHP010000267.1:0-12472 GCA_036521515.1 Vicinamibacterales bacterium | reverse complement strand
TGGTTCGTGGCGGTGAACCCGGCGTGCGTTGGTCGCGGGAGGGTGCGGACGCTAGACAGGCACGTTGGGAATTCGCAGTTGAGAGTCGTTGTTCACAGCCTCTACTACTGGAATCCGAATGGAGACCGGCTGATGCGTGACGTGCGCAAGTGTGGTGCGGCATTTCTCCTGGGACTCGTGCTGCCGGCGTTGGCCCTTGCGCAGGCGGAAGTCCGGGTGTTCGTCGGCGGCGCCATGACCGGCCCCCTCAAGGAGGCCGGCGCCGCCTTCACCCGCGGCTCGGGCACGCAGGTCATCGTCGTCAGCGACACGACCGGAGCGCTGCTGAAAAGGCTGGCGGCCGGCGAGAAGGCCGATCTCATTGTCGTGACCGGTCCCGCGATGGAGACGCTGCAGAAGGAGAACCGCGTGGTGCCCGGGAGCCGTGTCGATCTCGCGCGCGCACTGATCGGAGTGGGTGTGCGCGCCGGCGCCGCCTCACCCGATCTGTCGACGCCGGATACGTTCAAGGCAGCTCTGCTCAAGGCCAGATCGGTCTCATATGTGAGTCCCGCGGCGGGAGGGACATCTGGCACGTATTTCGAAGGGCTGCTCGCGCGCATGGGGATCGCGGAGGCGATGAAGCCGAAAACGGTGTACCGGACACAGGGATCGGAAGTGGCTGACGCCGTCGCCAGGGGCGAGGCCGAGCTCGGCATCACCTTTACGAGCGAACTTCAGCCGAATCCAGGCGTGAACGTTGCGGGACCGCTGCCGGCCGCCATCCAGCTGCCGACGATCTATTCGGCGGCGATCGTCACCGGAGCGGCAAACGGAGACACCGCGCGGGCGTTCCTGCGTATGCTCACCGGCGCCGAGGGGCGTGCGGCGCTGACACGCGCAGGGCTCGAACCGCTCGACGCCCCACGCTGAGCGCCCGGCCGCTTGCGCTCCTGTCGGACTCCCAACCCTCTTTCGCCCTTCGACCACTCTCGACCCTTGCTCGCCAGCTCTTCCGTTCTCAGACGCCGGGATGAACGCGGTGGTAATGAGGTGGCTAAGGCAGAGCTAAGTGTGACGATTCTGTTTTCTGGTCGGAAAGCGTGCAGCGTTGGCAACCGCGCGGGCGCGATGTGAGTATCCTCGTAAGGATCACCAGACTCTGATCCTCGTCCGACCCCGCGCGCCGGAGCGACGTGTCTGGCGCAGCCTGTCCGCGTGCATGCGCGGTCGTACGCCCAATTCCTTGGTACTTCAGACATCGCGTCGATATTCAAAATCGAAACCACAACACGGTTGTGATTGTTACTCTCGTGTCTCATTTTGTACGTTTGGCGCAAATCCAGTGAGACCCCAACCCGCTCGTACACGTGCCGACTTCGATCACGAAATCGAAAATGACAATGGTGATCGCGCGGTGTAACCGCTACGAAAAGCGACACTTCTGTTTCAACACCAACTTGCAGACCCGAACGTCACTTTCCCGCGGAGGACATCAAAGCCAGCGCAACCGTCGAGCAAAAAAAAATTTGTGCATAATCCTCAGAAAGTTGTGAACGTACGCACCGACGGGGATATGCTGTCGACGATCAACCGAGACAACTCATCGTGCTTGCACCCACTGCGCGTGCGTGCGCGTGGTCGGTGATTCGATTTGTCGAGAGACTCCGCTCGTTATGTGCGACTCTGCTCAATGTTGGTACTCCATGGGGATCCGATGACGCGTGTCGTGATCACCGGGATGGACCTCGTGACGGCGCTTGGGCAAACGCTCGACGCCACGTGGCCGCGCCTGCTCGCCGGCGAGGCCGGAATCGCACCCATCACCTACTTCGACGCCTCCGAATACGGCTGTCGTGTTGCTGCCGAGGTCCGCAACGCTCCTGCGGCTGTCACCGGCCTGACGCCCGCGCCGATCGAGCACTGTCGCCGCGGCGTGTACCTCTTCGCGAAGGCGGTGCACGGCGCCTGGCGCGACGCCGGGCTCGACGTCGATCCGCCGCGGCCCGATCGAGCGGGCGTCGCCGCCGGCGTGAGCGTTAATTACGTCAACGTCGGGATGATTCGCTATCATTTCCGGTTTCGCGCCACCGGTGCGCGCGCCCTCGATCTCGAGCGGTTTGCGCGCGAAGGCGGCCAGGAACCGCCGCACCTGTTCCACAAGCGGCAAGGCGATCTCGCCGCGGCGCTGCCGGCGCGCGCGCTGGGCGTGATCGGGCCGACGATCGCGATCGACACGGCGTGCGCGGCCAGCGCGTTTGCGATCGGTGAAGCGTTTCGCGCGATCCAGCGCGGGCGGGCGCAGGTGATGGTGGCGGGTGGGGGCGCGTCTTTGGTCAGTCCCCCTGGCATCCTTGCCTTCTCGGTCCTTGGCGCGTTGAGCAGCAACCCGGATCCCGCCGAGGCGTCGCGGCCATTTGACCGCAATCGCGACGGCTTCGTCATGGGCGAGGGCGGGGGCGCGGTTGTGCTCGAGGATCGCGACCATGCGCGCGCGCGTGGCGCCCGCGTGTACGCGGAGCTGTGCGGGTACGGCACCACGTTGAGCGGCCACAACCTCACCGATCCGTCGCCCGATGGCGCGTGCGAGGCGGAAGCGATCCGCGTCGCACTGGCCGACGGCGATATCGCTCCTGACGAGGTCGGCTACATCGCCGCCCATGGCACGTCGACGCCGAAGAACGACGCGGTCGAGACCACGGCGATCAAGCAGGTGTTGGGCGCCCGCGCGGCGCGCGTGCCCGTGTCATCGAACAAAGGGCAGATTGGCCATACGATCGCCGCCGCCGGCGTCTGCAATCTGGTTGTCGCTACTAAGGCGATCACCGAGGGCTACCTCCCCCCGACGGCTCATTACCGTACGCCGGATCCCGCCTGCGACCTCGACTACGTACCCAACATCGGTCGTCGCGCGCAGGTCGGCGCCGCGCTTGCCCATGCATTCGCATTTGGCGGTCAGAACGCGGTGCTGGCCGTGCGGGCAGTGTGAGGTTCCCCCGGAATGTCAGCAGACAGCCAGGAGAAAGCGCAATGACCAACCCGAAAGTGACCGAGTCCGAGATTCTCGAGTCCTTCGCCGACATCGTCGCCAGAAGCCTCCGCCTTGAACGGCAGCGGGTGACGGCGGACGCCTACCTCAGCGACCTTGGCGCGGAGTCGCTCGACCTCCTCGAGATCACGATGGAGACCGAGGACGAGTTCGCCATTCTCATGCCGCAGAAGGACATTCTGCAGGTGGCTCAGGAAATTTTCGGACCGGGCGTCCTCGTGCACGAAGGGAGACTCACCGAGCAGGGAGCGGTGCTTCTCCAGCGTCGCATGCCGGAATTCGGCGGCTCCGTTGTCGTGGGCATGTCCGTCGCGGAGGTTGGCCGCCTGTTCCAGCGCATCGGAACCTGGGTGCGCCTCATTCACGGGCTGATCCAGCATTCGCCCACAGCCTGTCCGTCGTGCGCCGGACCGCTGCCGAAGCCGGTGGCGGGACGGATGAGGTGCCAGGCGTGCGCCATCGAAGTCGATCTTCCCGCCGGAGATGACCTGAACCGCCGATGGGTCGAGGAGTACCACCGCGTCGGGCACGAAGTCGTGTCCGGAGAGGGCGCGCAGGTCGCGTAAACGGCGGGGGTCCCGGATGATTTCGTCTCTTTCGTTCGAGCTCCTTGCAGGCAATCTGCAAGCGTGTCCCGATGCCGGCGTCGCGATTGCGGCCAGCCGGTGGGGCGCGACGGCCCTGCTGAATCTCGAGGACGTGCCGCTGGATCGTGCCCGGGCGGCGCTCGACCGCTTGCTGGCTTTCGGCCGCGGCCCCTTCGGCGTCAAGCTCGATGCCTCCGCCGCCGCGCGGTCGGTCGCGGCATCGTTGCCGGACGCCGTGCGGCTCGTCGTCCTGTCGACCTCCGCCTCGCCCGAATGGCCGGCACTCGTCGGCGGTGTGCGTCGCGATGCACGGCGAGTGCTGTGCGAGTGCACGTCGGAGGAGCAGGTGCGCCTGGCCATCGCGGCAGGCGCCGATGGAGTGGTCGCCAAGGGCGGCGAGGCGGGCGGGCACGTCGGCGACGAGACGACCTTTGTGCTCGTGCAGCGGCTGATTGGCTGCGGCCTCCCTGTGTGGGCCGCAGGTGGCATTGGCCTGCACACGGCTGCTGCATGCCGCGTCGCCGGTTGTGCCGGCATTGTGATCGACGCCGCGCTCGCCCTCACTCGCGAGTCGTCCCTGCCGTCGGCGCTGCGCGCGGCGATTGAGCGCTCGGAAGGTGACGACACGGCGTGCGTGGGCGGCTCGCTGGGCGATCTCTTCCGGTTGTACAGAAGAGGCGGGTCGCGGCTGCTGGAACAGCTGAACACGCGCGAGCAGGAGCTCGGGGCCCTCGCCCCGGACGAGGCCATCTCGGCGTGGCGCGCAGAGCTGTCCGCCGGCATCGATCTCGCCGATGCTTCAGCGATCTGGCCGCTCGGCCAGGATGCCAGCTTCGCCGCGCCGCTCGCACGACGGTATCGAACCGTTGCGGGTGTGCTCGATGCGTTTCGGGCGTCGACCGAAAGTCACCTGCGCGCCGCGCGCGAACTGCGGCCGCTCGCGCCGGACGCGCCGCTCGCGCGCTCTCACGGCACGACGTACCCCATCCTCCAGGGACCAATGACGCGGGTGAGCGACACGCCAGAGTTCGCGGACGCGGTCTCAGCCGGAGGCGCCCTGCCGTTCCTGGCACTCGCCCTCATGCGCGGGCCACAGGTCCGCGTCCTCCTCGAGCAGACGCGCGATCGCTTGGGCGATCGACCCTGGGGCGTTGGCATTCTTGGTTTCGTCCCTCCGGAGCTGCGGCAGGAACAACTCGAGGTGGTTCACGACATCAAGCCGGCCTTTGCGTTGATTGCGGGCGGCCGGCCGGATCAGGCGGCAAGCCTCGAACACGAGGGGATCGTCACGTACCTCCACGTCCCATCGCCCGGCCTGTTGCGCGCGTTCCTCGAAGGGGGCGCCCGGCGGTTCGTCTTCGAGGGGCGCGAGTGCGGTGGCCATGTCGGGCCGCGCTCCAGTTTCGTGCTCTGGAGCGCCATGATCGACGTGTTGCTCGACGCGGTCCGCTCGGGAGTGCCCGCGCGAGATCTGCACGTCGCCTTTGCCGGCGGCGTGCACGATGCACGCTCCACGGCGATGGTCGCGGCGCTCTCTGCGCCGCTGGCAGAGGCCGGTGCCCGGGTCGGCGTGCTGATCGGGACCGCGTACCTTTTCACCGAAGAGGCAGTGGCCAGCCGCGCGATCGGCCCCGTGTTCCAGCGCGAGGCGCTCGACTGTACCAGGACGGTGCTGTTCGAGACGGCGCCCGGGCATGCCATCCGCTGTGCCGACACGCCGTACTTCGAAACGTTCCGTCAACTCAAGCGGGAACTGGCCAGAGAGGGGCGCGCGGGCGACGAGCTGAAGGACACGCTCGAATCGCTCAACCTCGGACGGCTGCGGCTCGCTTCGAAAGGCATTCTTCGCGAAGCGGGTCCCGATGGCGCCGCACAGTACATCGAGGTGGCTCCCGATCAGCAGCATCTCGATGGAATGTACATGCTCGGCCAGGTCGCCGCGCTCCGCCGCCACGTGCTGCGCATCCACGACCTCCACGTCGATGCCAGCGTGGGTGGAACCGATCTCCTCGAGGATGTCGCGCGTCCGGAGCGTGCCGACATCTTCTCGGGCGCCGCCGTCTCGACGGAGGCGGCCGGCGCGCTGCCTCCGTGTGACGTCGCCGTCGTCGGCGCCGGCTGCATCCTTCCCGGCGCGGCCGACGTACGCACGTTCTGGAGCAACGTGCTCAACAAGATAGACGCCATCACCGAGGTGCCGCCCGAGCGTTTCGATGCTGGTCTGTACTTCGATCTCGACCTTAAGGCACGCGACCGAATCGTGTCGAAGTGGGGCGGGTTCATGGGCGACGTCCCATTCGACCCGGTGAAATACGGGATCCCGCCCTCGGCGCTGGGGTCCATCGATTCGCTCCAGCTGCTTGCGCTCGAAGTCGTGGACCAGGCGTTGTCGGACGCGGGCCTCGCCGACCGCGATTTCCCCCGCGAGCACGCATCGGTGATTTTCGGCACCAGCGGCGGCCTCGGAGACCTCGGGCTGAAATATGGCGTTCGCTCGATGCTTCCTTCGCTCGTCGATGGCGTGCCCGGCGAAGTCTTCGATCAGCTGCCCGAATGGACGGAAGACTCGTTCGCTGGAATTCTCTTGAACGTGGCGGCCGGTCGCGTGGCCAATCGTTTCAACTTTGGCGGCGTGAATTACACGGTCGATGCGGCGTGTGCCTCTTCGTTAGCCGCCGTCCAGCTTGGCGTCGCCGAGCTTCAGCGCGGCACGAGCGACCTGGTGGTCGTTGGCGGCATCGACACGGTGCAGACGCCGTTCGGCTACATGTGCTTCAGCAAGTCGCAGGCGTTGTCACCGCGCGGACGCTGCCGGACCTTCGACCAGAGCGCGGACGGCATCGCCATCAGCGAAGGCGTCGTGGCACTGGTCATCAAGCGGCTCACGGACGCCGAGCGCGACGGCGATCGCATCTACGCCGTTGTCAAAGCGGTGGCGGGCTCGAGCGATGGGCGTGGAAAGGGGCTCACTGCGCCGCGCCCGGAAGGGCAGGTGCGTGCGCTGCGGCGGGCGTATGCCCAAGCCGGGATCAAGCCGTCCACGGTCGGCCTGATCGAGGCGCACGGCACGGGCACTGTTGCCGGCGACGCGGCGGAAGTGTCGGCGCTCGACGAAGTGTTTCGCGGCGACGGGGCCGTTCCGGAGAGCTGTGCGATTGGCTCCGTCAAGTCGATGATCGGTCACACGAAGGCGAGCGCAGGCGTCGCAGGGCTCCTGAAGGCGGCACTGGCGCTGCATCACCGGGTGTTGCCGCCGACGCTCCATGTCGAGACGCCAAACACGCGACTGCGCGAAAGCGGCAGCCCCTTCTTCCTCAACTCGGATGCCGTTCCGTGGGTGACCAACGGCGCGGCGCGGCGCGCGGGCGTCAGCTCGTTCGGCTTCGGCGGGACGAATTTTCATGCGGTCCTCGAGGAATACACAGGTTCGTTCCTTGACGAGCCGCAGCCGGGGTGTGACGAGTGGCCTTCCGAGATCTTCCTGTGGGGAGCGCCCGATGTCGCCGCCCTTCGAGAGGCAGTTGCCCCACTCGGGCGCGCACTCGGGGAGCCGGCGCCGCCGTCGCTGCGAAGCCTTTCTTCCGCCGTCAGTCGGTTCTTCCCGGGTGTTTCGGCGGTGCGCCTCGCTGTCGTGGCTTCCTCTTTCGACGATCTGCGCGCGAAGCTCAGGGTCGTGGACGAGGCGCTCGCGGCCGGGCGGCACATCCTCGCCGATCCGCGTGGGGTCTACCTCGGACGCGGTGAGCGCACGGGCAAGGTCGCGTTTCTCTTCCCCGGCCAGGGTTCGCAGGCGCCCGGCATGTTGCGAGACCTTGCGGTGCAGTTCGCCGAGGTTCGTGACACGCTGCACGCATTTGGTCATCTGCTCGACGGCCGGTTCCCCCAGCCGCTCAGCACGTATATCTATCCCCCCGCGACGTTCACCCCCGACGACCAGAAGGCGCGCGCACGCGCGCTGACCGATACGCGAGTGGCGCAGCCCGCGCTGGGCGCGGTGGACACGGGGCTTCTCAAGTTGATGGCTGCGTTCGGCCTTCGCCCGGAGATGGTGGCCGGTCACAGTTACGGGGAATATGTGGCGCTGCACGCGGCCGGCGTCATCGATGAGACGACGCTCGCGACGCTGTCGGAGCAGCGTGGGCGTGCGATCGCGGAAGCGGTCGGCGAGAGCCCGGGGTCAATGGCGGCGGCGTCCGCTGATCCCGCGGAGGTCCGCGCCACGATCGGCGAGCACGAAGGCGTGTGGATCGCGAACTTCAATGCGCCGCGGCAGACGATCATCGCCGGCGTCACCGCCGCCGTTGACGCGGCGGTGGGTGCGCTCGCGCGTGCCGGCATCTCCGCCCGTTTGCTTCCGGTCGCTTGCGCCTTCCACACGCCACTGATGCACGCGGCGCGCGCGCGCTTCGACGAGGCGCTTGCGTCGGCTGCCTTCGCGGCGCCGCGGATCCCTGTCTACTCGAACACGCTGGCCGCGCCGTATCCGGACGATGCGGCGGGGATCGCTCGCATTCTGTCCAACCACCTCGAGGCGCCCGTGCGATTCGTCGCCGAGATCCGCGCCATGTACGACGCGGGCGCTCGGATTTTTGTCGAGGTCGGGCCGCGCGGAGTGCTGACGGCGCTGGCCCGGCAGATCGTGCCCGATGCGATGGCGGTGGCCCTGGATCACGCGGACAAGCCAGGCATCGTGCCATTGCTCCACGGTCTCGCCCAGCTCGCCGCCTGCGGCGTGAACGTCGATCCGACTCGGCTGTTCCAGGGACGTGTCGTGGAGGCCCTCGATCGACAGCTCGGACCCATCGAACGCCGCCGTGCGCCCGCGTGGGTCGTCAACGGCGCGGGGGCGCGCCCGGTGTCAGCCCCCGCAGGTCCGACCGCGAGGCCGAAGCTCGTTGCGCCCGTCCTGTCCCCGGCCGCTGCGCCGGAAATTCCGTCTGCGAACGTTGCCCGCGCCGCGTACGAATGGCCAATTCAAACCCCCAGCGTAGAGCCTTTCATCATGGATGAACGTATCCCGCGTCTTCCGGTCACCCTTCCGGCTGAAGCCGGAAGCCCCGGCATGGTGATTCCGGCCGCGCCGGCGAATGCCACTGGTATCGATGCCGTCATGCTGCAGTTTCAGCACGTGATGTCGCACTTCCTGAACACGCAGGGCGCCGTGATGTCTGCGTATCTCGGTTCTCCGGCGGCGCATCAGTCGCTCGGACATCAAACCGGGTTTGATGTCGCTACAAACGAAAAATCATCCCCGGTTTCAGTTCCACAGGCGTCGAGAGCGCCGCTTCCGACGATGGCCGAGGCGCCTGCCCTGGAGGCCCCGCCCGTGCCGCAGCCCGTTGCGCGGGCGCCGCAGCCTGCCGTCGCGCTGCTGCCAACCGTGCAGGCGCCTGGACCGGTGGTCTCAGGGGCGCATGCGTCGCCTGCCGTGGACTTCACGGCGCTCATTGTCCGCGTGGCGGCGGAGCGTACTGGGTATGCGCCCGAAATGCTCGATCTCGACCTCGGCATCGAGGCCGATCTCGGCATCGACTCGATCAAGCGCGTGGAGATCCTCAGCTCGGTCCGGCGGCAGTGCAGCGAAGCCGATCAGCAGAAGCTGCAGGCCGCGATGGATACCCTGACGCGAGTGAAGACGCTTCGCGAGATGGCTGCGGCGCTGGCGGCCGTGGTCAGCGGCGGCCCCTCGACGGGCGACCGGACCAGGCAGGCACCGGTCGCCGATGTCGCGCAGCAGCTTCTCCATGTCGTGAGCGACCGTACCGGTTACCCGGTCGACATGCTCGGGATCGACCTCAATATCGAAGCGGACCTGGGCATCGACTCGATCAAGCGCGTGGAGATCCTCACGACGTTTCGCCAGCAGCGCACGCCGGATGAACAGGCGGCGCTCCACGGTGTGATGGACCAGCTCACGCGGCTGAAGACACTGCGGGAACTGTCGAGCACGATCGAGCGCGCGCTCGGCGCGGGTCACGCTCCGGCCGTTGAGCCGGTCGCCGCGTCCCGGCCCGAGCTGCTCGCCCGTCCTGGCGGATCGGCGCAGACCGCCAGGCTGCCGCGCGTGCTGCTGTCGGTCGCCGATGCGCCGCTCCCCGCCCACGCACCCTCGGAGCGCGGTTCGCTCGGGGTCACGCTCGTCACTGATGACGGCGCGGGAACGGCGAGCGAGGTGTGCGCGCGGCTCAACGCCGCGGGCGAGCGCACGATGCTGCTGCGTCAGCGTGCCGCCGCCGTGAAGGTGGCCGGCGCCGAATGCTTCGCCGACTGGACGGATGTGACGGCGGCGACGCGTGCGCTTGCGCGTATCAGGGAGGCTGGTCCGGTCGCGGGGCTGCTGCACCTGGCGCCTCTGGCCGAAGGGCAGCCAATCGATCGCCTGTCCCTTGCGGATTGGCAGGAGCGAATCCGCACGGACCTGCGTCAGCTGCAGATCCTCGTGCAGGCCGTTGCCCCCGATCTTCGCGCGGCCGGCCGCGCGCGTGGGGCGGTGATCCTGGCGGCCACGGCCCTCGGTGGGGACTTTGGCGAAAGCGGACGCATCGAGCGTCCCACGCACGGCGGAATCGTTGGATACCTGCGCACGGCGGCGATCGAGCTCCCTGACGTGCGTGTCCGGGTCGTCGACCTGGAAGCCAGGGAGCGCCGGGCCGCGCAGCGGATCGTCAGTGAGCTGGATGTCGAAGGACCGGTGGAGATCGGGTATCGCGGCACGCGGCGGATGACGGTTGTACCGCGGCTCGCGCCGCTGACGGCCTCGCCCGTCGTTCCGATCGGCGCCGATTCCGTGGTGCTGCTCACGGGCGGCGCACGCGGCATCACCGCGGAACTGGCCGTCGAACTGGCGTCGCGGTACCGTCCGACGCTTGTCCTGGCAGGACTGTCGGCGCTCTCGGCCACTCCCGAGGATCCGTCCACCGCGCACCTGGAAGGCCAGGCGCTCAAGGCCGCCCTGGCCGCGGAGCTCGGGCGCAAGAAGCGCGCGGCGCGGCCCGTCGATGTCGACCTGGCATGTCAGCGCCTCGTCCGGCAGCGCGAGATTCGACGCACGATCGCGGCCTGCGAAGCGGCGGGCGCGCGCGTCGAGTATCAGCAGGTCGACGTCCGCAGTGAGTCCGCAGTGTCGCAGCTGCTCGACGGGGTGTACGGCCGGCACCGGCGCCTCGACGTCGTCGTGCACGGCGCCGGGATCATCGAGGACAAGCTGATTCAGGACAAGACCGTCGAGTCCTTCGACCGAGTGGTGCACACCAAGGCCGACAGCATCTTCACGCTGATGCGCGCGCTGCGCCACGACACGCTGCACGCGCTGGTGCTGATGTCCTCGGTCACCGCGGCGTTCGGCAACCGCGGGCAGGCGGACTACGGCGCGGCGAACGGCATCTACAACGCGATGGCGCAGATGCTGGCCGCGCGCCCGGGCGCCCGTGTCGTCGCGATGAACTGGGGGCCGTGGGACAAGCTCGGCATGGCCTCCGAGGAGGTGCGGCGACAGTTTCTCGCGCGCGGCATCACGCCGATCGATCCGGCGCTCGGCGTTCGTGCAGTGCTCGACGAGCTGGCCTCCGGCCAGCGGTTCGATGCCGTCGTCGTGCTCGGCGACGGTCCGTGGGCCGGTGTGGCTGCGTCGCAGGGACAGGTGGAGATGCTGGCGTGAGCGAGTCGCGTCCGGGGGCGATTGCGATTGTCGGCATGGCCGGTGTGTTTCCCGGCGCGCCCGACGTCCATCGCTACTGGCAGAACATCCTGGCCAAGGTCGATGCGACGGGTGATCCACCGCCGGACTGGGAAGCGCAGCTTTACCTCGATCCGGAAGCGAAGACCGACGACCACCCCTACTGCGTGCGCGGCGGCTACCTCGGGCCGCTGGCGGAGTTCAGCCCGGCGGAGCTGGGCGTCACGCCGAGCTCGGTGGACGGCACTGAGCCCGATCACTTCCTCGCCCTGCGCGCCGCGCACGAAGCGCTCCTCGACGCATCGATTGTGTCGGCGAAGGTGGATGGCACACGCACGGAAGTGATCGTTGGCCGTGGCACGTACGTGAATCGCGGAAACACGGCGGTGGTGCAGCACACCGTGATGCTCGATCAGCTGCTGCGCATCCTGAAGCAGCTGCACCCGGAGCACAGCGACGCGGAGCTGGCCGAGATTCGCCGGGGTCTCAAGGCGAGCCTGCCTCCGTTCCATGCCGAAACAGCGGCCGGGCTGGTGCCGAACATCATCACCGGCCGGATCGCCAACCGTCTCGACTGCATGGGCGCGAACTACATCGTCGACGCCGCCTGCGCCTCGTCCATCGTGGCGGTCGATCACGCGATCCGGGACCTGCAGAGCGGTCGCTGCGATCTGGCGATCGCCGGCGGTGTGCACGCCTCCACGCCACCGCCGATCGTCACGATCTTCTGCCAGCTCAAGGCGATCTCGCCGCGCGGGCAGATCCGCCCGTTCGACGCAGGCGCCGACGGCACGCTGCTCGGTGAGGGCGTCGGCATGGTCGTGCTCAAGCGGCTCGAGGACGCCGAGCGCGACGGCAACCGGATATACGCGGTGATCCGCGGGGTCGGCGTGGCAAGCGACGGCCGCGCCGTCGGGCTGCTTGCGCCGCGTCTCGAGGGAGAGGAGCTGGCGCTCAGGCGCGCGTACGAGACCGCGGGCGTGGCGCCGCGATCGGTCGGACTCGTCGAAGCGCACGGCACGGCGACGACCGTCGGCGACGTCGTGGAGCTCGAAGCGCTGACCCGCGTGTTTGGCGAGCGGACCGGCACGTTGCCGCGGTGCGCGCTCGGGTCGGTGAAGTCGATGATCGGGCACCTGATGCCGGCGTCCGGCATCGCCGGGCTGATCAAGGCAGCGCTCG
>DATDHP010000266.1:0-5394 GCA_036521515.1 Vicinamibacterales bacterium | reverse complement strand
ACTTCCTCCAGCAGCGAATCCCGTCGATCATCTTCTTCACCGGCTTCCACTCCGACTACCATCGGCCTGGAGACGACTGGGACAAAATCGACGCCCCCGGCACCGCGCGCGTGGCGACGATCGCATTGGAGTTTGCGGCACGCATCGCGGCCCGCCCCGATCGCCCGGCGTTTGTTGATTGAGTCGGCAGGCGACGGGCCACGGCGGCGCGGAGCCGATTCGGATCTTTCCCACCGCGTCTCCGCGACTCCGCGGCCCGCGCAGGCGAAATCGCGTCAGCTATACGCCGGAGTCGGCCGGTGCAGTGTCAGGCCGGTCGTGAACGCACGCAGCCGTTCCCTCAGCATCAGACGCCCGCGGTGGAGCCGCGACTTCAGCGTCTGATCCTTCACCTGCAGCCGGCTGCTCGCTTCCTCCGTCGTCAGCCCCTGGATATCGCGAAGCACGACGGGCGCGCGGTAGATTTCCGGCAGCTCCTGGATGGCTTCGGTCACCGCGTCGCGCAGCTGCAGGCGCAGCAGCGCTTCATCGGGCATGCGCGACCAGTCCGCCGGCTGCCGCGGCGCGCGCAGCTGGCTGCCCGACGTGGCGGCCCCGACGGCGCGCGCACGCTCGCGCTCCTGATCCGCAGCGCGGGCCAGACGGCTCGTGCGAAGCCGCGACATGGCGGTGTTGAAGGTGATGCGGTAGATCCACGACGAGAGGGCAGCGTCGCCGCGGAAGGCGCTGACCTTGCGGTGGACCTTCATCAGCACGTCCTGGGCTACTTCCTCGGCGTCCTCCCGGTTCTTCATGTGACGAAGCGCGAGCTGGTAGATCCGCGGACCGTATCGATCCGCAAGGTCCTGCACGGCCGTGTCGTCACCCGCCTGCAGCCGTGCGATCAACTGGCGGTCTTGGGTCCTGTCCATGGGGTTTTGGCCTCAATCGACAGAACACCGACCGATTCGGTCTTATTCCCGCGCGGATGCTCACGTCTTTGGTCTCGCGCAGCCGCGCTATGTTAAGTACTTGGGTGCGTGGTCGTCGCCACACTCGTCGCTGCGGTCCTGATTCTCGCGACCGCCCTCTACGTCGCGGCTGAGTTTGCCGCGGTCGGCGTGCGCAGGAGCCGCCTCAGGGCCCTCGCCGAGGAAGGAAATCGCTTCGCCCAGTGGCTCCTTCCGATTGTCGAGGTCCCGGCTGAGCTTGATCGGTACATCGCCGTCTCGCAAATCGGCATCACGCTGACCAGCCTTATTCTGGGCGCCTACGCGCAGGCGACCTTTGCCGTGAGCCTGACACCGCTCGTCGCCGAGCTGTCCGGCTTACAGGCCGGGGCAGCCCAGTCGCTCGCCGCCGGATTCGTCCTGGCCACGCTGACCATCCTGCAAGTCCTCATCGGCGAGCTCGTCCCAAAGACCCTGGCTCTGCAATATCCGACGCCGAGCGCCCTCTACACCGTTGTGCCAATGGCGGTGTCGGCCTGGGTGTTCAAACCCTTCAATGCGTTCCTGAACGGGAGCGGCCTCCTCATCCTTCGCCTCCTGGGCGCGCCGCACCAAAGCCATCGCCATATTCACTCGCCCGAGGAGATCTCCCTGCTCATCGCCGAGAGCCGTGACGGCGGGCTGCTCGAGCCGGACGAACACCTGCGGCTCCAGCGCGCGCTGCGGCTCAACCTCCGCCAGGCCAGGCAGTTGATGGTGCCCCGCCGCAAGATCGAGGCAATCGGCATCAACACGCCCCTGCACGAGGTCATCGGCATCCTCGTCCAGAGTCCGTACTCGCGGCTGCCGGTTTACCGTGACTCCATCGACAACATCGTCGGCACGCTGCACACCAAGGACGTCGTGCGCTGGCTGGTGAGCGCCGAACCCGATGGCGCGCGCGCGAGCGTCGACGCGCTCATGCGCCCGATCACGAGTGTCCACGAGAGTGTGACGGCGGACCGCGTGCTCCGACAGCTGCGGGAGCGCCGTGCGCACCAGGCGCTCGTCGTGGACGAGTTCGGCGGGACCGCCGGCATCCTGAGCCTCGAAGATGTGCTGACGGAGCTGATCGGCGATGTCGGCGACGAGTTCAAGGAGGGCGAGGCGGTACCGGAAACGCTGGCCGACGGACGAATTCGGCTGCCGGGCGACATGGCCGTCCAGGATGCCGCGGCGCTGCTTGGGAGTGAATGGGAAACCGATGCCAGCACGGTTGGCGGACTGGTGACGGAGGCGCTCGGCCACCTGCCCGCGGCGGGCGAACACGTGACGATCGGTGACTACGAGTTCGAGATCGAGCGCGTCGTCGATCGCGCCGTCGGGGCCGTCGTTGTGAAACGGCTGGTTCCGGCCGCGAGTGAGGAGCGCGAATGATCGAAATGCTCATGGCGTCGGCGGTCGTGCTCCTGCTCGTGATCGTGAACGGGCTCTTCGTGGCGGCGGAGTTCGCCATTGTCGGCGCGCCGCGTGCCGCCATCGAGACGCGCGCCGACAAGGGCGACCGCCGCGCCCGCCGGGTCCAGCGAATCCTCGAGGATCCGCGCGAACAGGATCGGTTCATCGCGACGGCTCAGATCGGCATCTCGGTCGCGAGCCTGGGCCTCGGCATGTACGGCGAGCTCCGGCTCGCACAGTGGCTGGAGGTCTGGCTGACCGGCTGGGTTGCGAACCCCTGGATCACGTCGCATGTCATCGCCAGCGTCGTCGCGGTGACGATCCTGACCTACCTGCACATCGTCATCGGCGAGATGGTGCCGAAGGCGCTGGCGCTGCAGCACGCGGCAGCGACCGCCCTGTGGGTGGCGCCGATCATCGTGACGATCCAGCGGATCATTGCGCCGCTGGTGCATGCGCTGAACAGCGTCGGGAACCGGATTCTGTCGGTGGTCGGCGTGCGCCGCCAGGAAGTGAGCGCGGAGCGGTATCACACCACAGAGGAACTGCAGTACATCATCGAGGAGAGCCAGGAAGGGGGATTGCTCCGCGGTGAGTCCGGAAAGATCCTGCGCGAGCTGTTCGAGTTCGGCGACCTTTTTGCCGGCGAGGTGATGGTCCCGCGCGTGCTCGCCATCGGCATTCCGGTGGGCGCCGAGCCGGACGAAGTGCGGGCGATCGTCGGCACGCATCCGCACACGAGGTATCCCGTCTACAGCGGCGGGCTCGACAACATCATCGGCAGCATCCATATCAAGGAGGTGCTGCGGCATCTGGTCTCCAATCGGCCGGTGACCGCTCGCGATGCGCGTCCGGTTCCCTATGTGCCGGGTCCCGCCCCCCTCGACCAGGTGCTCACCGCGATGCGCCGGTATCGTGCGCAGATGGCAGTGGTCATGGATCAGCATGGCGGCACCGCCGGCCTGGTCACGATGGAGGACCTCGTCGAAGAAGTCGTGGGCGAGATCGAAGAAGGACGCCGTCCCGTCCCGATCGTGCGCGGCGACGACGGGCGGCTGCGCGTGCGGGGCACCGTGCGGCTGTCCGAGGTCGGCGAGGCGCTTGACCGCCAGTTCGAGCACCCACGCGTGACGACCGTCAGCGGTCTCGTGCTGTTGCTGCTTGGCCGACCCGCGCAGACAGGAGATGTCGTGACCTACAAGGATGTGCGCTTCGAAGTCACCGCCGTAGCGGGCCGGGGCGTCCTTGATGCAGAGGTCACCGCGACAACTCCGCCGCCACCGGCGAAGGAATAGGCTCCCGGTCGAAGACAGTACAGAAGTGCCTGACCAGCGCGTGCTCGACCTCCGGCACCGGTACAGATCGTAAGAGGGCCTTCTCGAGCGACGTGACGCCGCGGTCCGCGATCCCGCACGGCACGATCAGCCGGAAGTGATCGAGGTCGGTGCCCACGTTGAAGGCAAAGCCGTGGCTCGTGATCCAACGGGAGATCCGTATTCCGATTGCGCCGATCTTCTCACCGCCAATCCACGTTCCCGTCAGCCCGGGAATCCGTCCGGCCTCGAGCCCATAGTCGGCGCACACCCGGATCATGACGTCCTCGACATCCCGCACGTATCGATGAACGTCGCAACGGTCTGGCCGCAAATCGAGAATCGGATAACCGACGATCTGCCCGGGACCGTGGTAGGTGACGTCGCCACCGCGCCCGGCCTCGCAGACTTCGATGCCGAGCTCCGCGAGCCGCTCGGCGGCGGCCATGACGTGCGAGCGGCCGCCGTCGCCCTTGACGCCCAGCGTGATGACTGGCGCGTGCTGAAGGAGGAGGAGCAGATCGGGCACGCGTCCGGCGCGCCGCTCTTCCACCAGCGCGCGCTGCATGGCGAGGGCGTCGGCGTAGGGGACGACGCCGGGCCGCCGCACTTCGAGGGGACGCATCGAATGGATAACCGATCTGATTCTACGGCAGGCCGACCTTCAGGTCGGCCGGCCATGTCTTTACACCTGCGCAGGATCGAAGTTCTCGAGCTGCTGCTTCACGTCTGACATGAACTGATCCGCGGCGGCGCCGTCCACCAGCCGGTGGTCGTAGCCCAGAGTCAGGTACGCCATCGTCCTGATGGCGATCGCGTCGTCGATGACGACCGGACGCTTCTCGATAGTGCCGACGCCGAGAATCGCCACCTGCGGCTGGTTGATGATCGGCATGCCGAACTGGGCGCCGAACTGACCCGGGTTCGTGATGGTGAACGTCCCGCCGTGCACCTCATCGGGCTTCAACTGCTTCGCGCGCGCGCGCTCAGCCACGTCCGCGATGGCGCGCGTGAGGCCGAGGATGTTCTTCTCGCCGGCATTCTTGATCACGGGGACGATCAACCCGCCGTCGAGCGCCACCGCGATGCCGAGGTTCACGTCCTTCTTGTAGACGATGTTGTCTCCGTCGAGCGACGCATTGATGACCGGATGCCGCCGAATCGCGTCAATCACCGCCTTCGCGATGAAGGCCATGTAAGTGAGCCTGGCATCGAGCCGCTCGTATTCCGCCTTCTTCTGCTGTCGGATCTTCTCAACTGTCGAGAAATTGACGTGAAAGACGGAGTGCACGTGGGCGGAGGTGCGGCGGCTCAGGATCATGTGCTCCGCGATCTTCTTGCGCATCACGGAGAGCGGCTGGATTTCGAATCGGGATTCGGGACTCGGGGTTCGGGATTCGGGACTCGGGGTTCGGGATTCGTGGGTCGGGATTCGCGATTCGGGCGTCGGGCGTGAGGATTCTCCGCGGGCTTCGACATGTGAAAGCTCGCGGATCTCCGCCGAATCGCGAGTTCCCGCCGAATCGCGAGTTCCCGCCGAATCCCGAATCCCGAATCCCGAATCCCGATTGATGTACGCCAAGATGTCGTTCTTCGTCACGCGGCCGCCGATACCAGACCCCGAGAGCGAGGTGATGTCGACGTTGTGGTCCCTGGCGATCCGGCGAACGAGCGGCGACGATTTCCGGCGGCGTAGATCGTCCTTGCTGAGCGTG
>DATDHP010000265.1:0-31548 GCA_036521515.1 Vicinamibacterales bacterium | reverse complement strand
CGGGCGGCGTGCTGGTCGGCAGGATCATGATGCGATCGAACACCGTGACGCCGGGTGTGCTGGCCGCCCGCGGGCCGAGCATGTAGCCGCTGACGCTGCGCAGCAGGACATCGAGCGCCTGGCGCTCGGGCACTGCGTTCAGCTCGAGGCTGAGCGGCGGACCGGAGACACGTTCGCCGTTGACGATGGTCGCACCGCCTTGCCGGGCCCATTCGCCCAGAATTGCACGCAACGGCGCGTTTTGCGTGCTCAGCGTCACGAGGCCGTCGTGGAACCGCAGTTTCACCGCCTGGGCGGCCGCCGGAGCGGCGCAGGATAGCAGCACGGAGGCGAGAACCGCCAGTCGCGTAAAGCTCATATTGATGGCTCCTGGGGCCTCTCCAGTATACGACCAAGGACGCCAGGACTTTAAGACGTAACGGCCGCATGCAAAGTCTCAGCCGGGCCGGTTCTTCGCGGCTTGGGCCGTCCAACTCCCAACACCCGACTCCCATTCCCAACGTGTTTTTGGGAATCAGGAGCTGGAAATCGGGAGTTTGAGCTAGTCTGGCGAGCCGGCGCCACGGAAATGGTCGATGACCTGGCAAATGATCGCGTCCAGGCCGATTTTCGGCTGGTACCCGATGAGCTCGCGCAGCTTTGAAATATCGGGGACGCGGCGCGGCATGTCCTCGAATCCCGCCTCGTAGGCTTCGTCGTACGGGACGAAGTGGATCGGCGACGGACTGCCGGTCAGCGCCTTCACGCGTCGCGCAAGATCGCCAATCGTCACCTCCCCGGAGTTGCCGATGTTGAAGACCTGTCCGACCGCGCGCGGCTCCCGGGCGAGAGCGATGAGCGCGTCGACGACGTCGCCGACGTGAGTGAAGCTGCGGGACTGCGTGCCGTCGCCGAAGACCGTGATGGGGTGACCGAGCAGCGCCTGCCGGACGAAGGTCGGCAGCACCATGCCGTACTGCCCCGTCTGGCGCGGTCCGACGGTGTTGAAGAACCGCACGATGATGACGGGGAGCTTCCTTTCCTTCCAGTAGGCGAGCGCGAGGAACTCGTCGATCATCTTGCTGCACGCGTACGCCCAGCGGTGCTTCACGGTGGGCCCGAGGACCAGGTCCGCCGCTTCGCGGAACGGCACGTCCGTGCTCTTTCCGTACACTTCCGAGGTGGAGGCGATGAACACGAGCTTCTTCTTCTTGTTGGCGTGCTTCAGCACCACCTCCGTACCGTGCACGTTGGTCTCGATCGTCTGTACGGGCTGCTCGACGATCAGCTTCACGCCCACCGCGGCCGCGAGGTGGAAGACGACGTCGCTGCCGTCGATCAGCTCGGCGAGCAGCGGCTCGTTGGTCACCGAGTCGATCGAGTACGAGACCCCGCGTGCGCCCTTCAGATGCGCGATGTTGTCGATCGAGCCGGTCGAGAGGTTGTCGAGCACCATGACCTCGTGCCCGCGGGCGAGCAGACGCTCCGCGAGATGGGACCCGATGAAACCCGCACCTCCCGTGAGAAGGGCCTTCACGCCGGCACACGTCCTTTCTCAAACGCCGCAACGACGTCCGCCACGCGCGCGGCCTCGGCGTCGGTCAGCCGCGGGTGAAAGGGCAGTGAGAGCACCTCGCGCGCGGCCCGCGCGGCGGCCGGGCAGTCCGCCGGCGCCAATGGCGTGAACGCGCGTTGCTCGTTGAGTGGAACGGGATAGTGGATGAGCGTCTCGATTCCAGCGCCGCGCAGATGCTCCCGGAGGGCGTCGCGTCGCGGCGAGCGCACCGGGAACAGGTGGTAGACGTGACCAGCGTCGCGCTCCGGCACGGCGGGAAGCTCCGCCGGCAGGCGGTCGCGATATGCCGCCGCGAGCGCCCGGCGCCGCGCCGTCCGATGCGGCAGCAGCGGGAGCCGCGCTCTGAGCACCGCGGCCTGGATCTCGTCGAGCCGGCTGTTGGCTCCAGCCTCGACGTGCTCGTCCCTGCTCGCCTGCCCGCCGTGGCGAAGCCGGCGCACCCGGTCGGCGATCGCGGAGTCGTTGGTGATGATGGCACCCCCGTCGCCAAGGGCGCCGAGGTTCTTCGTTGGATAGAAGCTGAACGCGCCGCCGACGCCTCGTGTGCCGACCGGCACCCCGGCGCTGGTCGCCAGGTGGGCTTGGCAGCAGTCCTCGACGACCGCGAGGTCGTGTTGCCGCGCAATCG
This sequence comes from Vicinamibacterales bacterium, assembly GCA_036521515.1. Lineage (GTDB taxonomy): Bacteria > Acidobacteriota > Vicinamibacteria > Vicinamibacterales > UBA2999 > Gp6-AA40. The sequence goes on along the minus strand of DATDHP010000265.1, from coordinate 29,365 downwards.
CGAGCAGCGACGACAGATCGGCGGGTTGCCCATACAAATGCACGGGCACGATGGCCCGCGTTCGCGCGGTGATGACCGCCAGGCACGCAGCCGGGTCCAGCGTCAACCGTTCCGGATCCACGTCCGCGAAGACAGGGCGCGCGCCGGCGGCCAGCACGGCAAGTCCCGTAAACGCGGCGGTGAGCGCGGGAACGATCACCTCGTCGCCAGTCCCGATGCCGGCGGCGCGGAGCAGCAGCGCGATGGCGTCTGTCCCGTTGCCGACGCCCACCGCGTAGCGGGCGCCGCTGGCCGCGGCAAACTCCTCCTCGAACGCCTCGACCTCCGGGCCCAGGATGAACCAGCCGCGCTCGATGACACGGTCGATCGCGCACCGAATCTGTTCGACGTCGTCCGCTGGGCGAAGGTCGAGAAAGGGAATCGGGAGGGCGCTCACAGCGCGGCGACCTGGCTGGCGGTCGTCGGCACGTAATGCTGCATGTGCTTGCGATAGTAGTCCACTGTCCTCGCCAGCCCCTCACGGAGCGGCGTGACCGGTTTCCAGCCGAGCGTTCTCGCCACGAGCGACGAGTCCGCGTAGAAGTCGCCAATGTCGATGGCCTTCTTCTCGGGCGGCCACTCCACGAAGCGGTACCGGCCCGTGCCGGCGGTGGACATGAGCAGTTCCACGAGGTCGCGGAGCGCGATTGGCTCGAGCCCGCCGATGTTGAACACCTGGCCGTTCGGCGCGTCGCTCGCGCCCGCGCGCAGGAACGCGTCGGCGCAGTCGTCGACGTAAACGAAGTCGCGGATCTGCCGTCCGTCGCCGTAGACCTGAATCTCGCGGTCCTCGATCGTCTGACGAATGAACCACGCGATGAAGCCCTGTCGGTTGTGCCTGATCAGTTGTCGCGGGCCGTACACGTTGGTGAGCCGGAGCGAGCACGCGCGAACACCAAAGACGTTGTTGTAGACCAGGTGGTAGTACTCGCCAGCCGCCTTGTTGATGCCGTTCACATCGGTCGGGCGCACGAGATGATGCTCGGTGACCGGGACGGAGTCCGGCCGCCCGTACACCTGGCGGGTGCCGGCGAAGACCACCTTGACGCCGGAGTTGTAGCGGCGGCAGGCCTCGAGAATCGAGAGCTGGCTGCGGCAGTTGATCTCGAGGTCCGTGTAGGGATCCTGCATGCTGTCGACGTGACTCACCTGGCCCGCCAGGTTGAAGATCACGTCGTGGTCGCGCACCAGATAGTTCATGGTGCTCTGCTGGCGCACGTCGGCGATGTTGACGCGCACCCGTTCTTCGATGCCGCGGATGTTGAACAGATTCCCGCCGTACTCGGGGATCAGCGAATCGACGAGCAGGACCTTCGCACCCAGATCCACCAGCCGGTGCGCAAGGTTGCTGCCGATGAATCCGAGGCCGCCCGTGATCATCACGTGACGCCCGCGGTAGAAGTCGAGGTAGTCGCTCATCCCTGAGACATCTCCTAAGGCGTGACTTTGACAGATGAAGCAAGTGTCCTGATGGTTCGCCTTAGGAGCTGTCTTAGGCGCGGCCGCTCCGGCGGCCGCGCATCTAGTAGCGAAGGTCCGCCGATCCGCTCGTCGATTCGAGGCGGAGCTTCGCTACTGGACCCGGGCGGGCGCGCACCGCCGATGGTTGGGTTGCGGAACAGCACCGGCGTGTTCTGGCGTCCTCGTCCAAGCACCACCAGCTGGACCCACAGCTTGAGCACGTCGATGCCGGTCCAGAGAATCCGGCGGAAGTTGAAGAACTGCGACCGGCCGTGCGTCCGGTGGTAATGATGCACGGGCACCTCGATCACCGTGAAGCCTGCATCCTGGATCTTCCGCATCATCTCGAGGCAGATGACGCCGGTGTCGCGTTCGAGGCGCACGCGGTCGAAAATCTCGCGGCGCATCAGGCGGAAGTCGCAATCGACGTCGCGCACGCGCAGGCCGAACATCAGCTTCACGGTGTGGTGGTAGACGCGCCCGATGACGATCCGGTGCCAGGGATCCGAGCGGCTGATCTTGTAGCCGTTGACGATGTCGGCCGCGGGCGTCAACCGGTTCCAGAGGAGCTCGAGCTCGGCCGGATCGTACTGGGCGTCGCCGTCGGTATACGCTACCAGCTGCTTCGTCGCGGCCGCGAAACCGGTGCGCAGCGCGCCGCCGTACCCGCGATTGCGTGCGTGATGAATCACGCGCACCTTCGGGTACGTTCTCGACAGCTCGTCGCAGATCTCGGCGGTCGCATCGCTGCTGCCGTCGTTCACCACGATGATCTCGAAATCAGGAGTCAGCCGCGACGCGACCTGCACCGCGCGGATCACCAGGCTGGCAATCGTGCCGCCGTCGTTGTAGGCGGGGAAGAACATGCTCAGGCTGTGCGGCCGTGGCGAGGGTTGGCGGTCCATCGGCGGGCTCCAAATCATAGCCCCTCAAGATTGTTCGGACAAGGACGAGCTGCGCGGACGCGCCACCAGTCGCCAGGGGAGGACGATCGACTCGACGATGACCCGCCCCGTCATCTTCGAGGATCCCTCGCGGCGCTCGATGAACCTGATCGGCTCCTCGGCGATGCGTCCTCCTGCGCGGCAGGCCTCCCATGCCATCTCCACCTGGAACGCGTACCCGTCCGACCTGATCCGGCCGAGCGGGAGGCGCTCGAGCAGCTCGCGCCGCCAGCAACGAAACCCGCTCGTGCAGTCGTGTACGGGGAGGCGAGTGATCGCGCGCACGTACCAGTTCGCGACCGCGCTGAGCACGACGCGGTGCGTGGCCCAGTTCTCGAGCGTGCCGCCAGGGACGTAGCGCGACCCGATCACGAGGTCCGCCGCGGCACTCGCGCGCAGCAGCCGCGGAACGTCGGCCGGATCGTGCGACAGGTCCGCGTCCATCTGGCAGACATGCGTCGCGTCGGTCGCGACCGCGTGCCGCATGCCGTCGACGTACGAACGGCCGAGCCCGCGCGCGCCGCTCCGATGGATGACCGAGAGGCGGCCAGCGCTCGAGCCGGCCAGCATATCGGCGACCGCGCCGGTGCCGTCGGGCGATCCGTCGTCGACGACGAGGATGCGCAGCGCCGGCAGCTCGAGCAGTTGCGCGACGATGGCCGGAAGGTTTGCGCGCTCGTTATACGTCGGGATGATGACGAGTGGCCGCATCGAACCGCAGTGACGAGATCTGTTCAGAGACGAGCCCGACCAGGAACACGAAAACCGCAAAGAGGATCAGCAGCACGGCGCCGTTCGGGATCCGCCCCTCCCTGATCACGGTCCACACGCCGTAGGCGGCGCCAACGGCGAACGCGAACAGGCTGATCGGCACGAAGATGCGCAGGGGGCTGAAGATCGTCACGATCTTCAGGAGGATGAGGAAGAACCTCGCGCCATCCCGCGCAAAGCGAATCTTCGACTGGCCGACGCGCGGACGCGCCTGCACCGGCTCGAACGACACGTTGTAACCGGCCTTGATGAACGCGAGCGTGGTCGTGGTGGGCGCCGAAAACCCGTTCGGCAGGAGCTGAATGAACTCGCGCAGGCAATCGCGGCGGGCGCCGCGAAAGCCGGACGTGAGGTCCGGGATGGGCCGGCCCGTCAGGTAGCTCGCCAGCCAGTTGAGCAGCGAATTGCCACCGCGGCGCGCCGAGGTTGCCTGCGTCCTGCCGGAGCGTGCGCCGACGACGAGATCGTACTCGCCGAGCTTCGATACGATGCGGCACGCGTCCTCCGGCGAATGCTGACCGTCGCCGTCGACAATGAGGATGAACTCGCCGGACGCATGACGGATTCCGGTCTTCACGGCGGCGCCGTTCCCCTTGTTGTACGGATGCCGGACGACGCGTGCGCCCGCCTGGCGCGCGCGCGCTGCCGTATCGTCACTCGATCCATCGTCCACCACGAGCACTTCATGCCACGGTGCCGAGCCACGGAGCCGCGAGACCACGTCGCCGATCGCGTCCGCTTCGTTCACGGCCGGGATGACGATCGAGACCGACGTGGCCTCAGCCAAGCAGCCGCTCCACGACTCCGTCCCAGGTCACAGTGCGGGCGCGCACCAGTCCGGCGCGGCCCAGGCGCGCCGCCAGCTGCGGGTCGGCCGCCAGGCGCGCCACGGCATGCCCGAGCGCTTCCGGTTCGGGCGGGCACACGAATCCGTTCTCGCCGTCGATCACGAACTCGAGGGTGCCGCCTGAATCGTGCGCCGTGATGACAGGCTTCTCCGACAGGAAGGCTTCGAGCGTCACGTATCCGTAATCCTCGTCGAACGGCGCATACATCACCGCGAGCGCGCCGGCATAGAGCGTCACGAGCTCGTCGCCGCTCGCCGGGCCCGCGAACGTCACGCGGTCGGCCACGCCCGCATCCGCAGCCATCCGTTCTGCCTGCGCGCGATACGAGCCGTCGCCGACGACGACGAGTCGCGTCGGCCGTGGCGCGTGAGCCATCGCCCGGATTGCGAGGTCGGGGCGTTTCACTGTTTCGATGCGGCCCACCACGAGCACGTAGTCCTGGTAACGGCCGGCATGCAGCCGTTCGGCGAGCGGCGGAGGATGGTACAGCGCCTGCGCGCAGACGCCGTTGAACTTCGCCAGGCGATTGGCGGTGTTCCTGGAGTTGGCGAAGACGGAGCGGCACTCCGACAGCATGCGCCGATCGAGCTCCAGCAGCCGCCGGCGCAGGCCGACGTCGGCTTCCGCGTGCGCGAAGTCGCTGTAGGGGGTGCCCGCAAGCTCGTAAGCCGCGCGGTGCTGGTGGATCACCCACGCGACCTTGCGTGGATGGCGCGCGAAATAGGTGGGGAAGCGCGTCGCGATCAGCAGGTCGATCGGCTGCCCGTTGCTCGAGGAGAGCTGCAGCAGGCGCCACGCGGCGGCCTGTGCAAGCAGGTCTGCCCTGGGCTGCGCGCTGAACGGGATCGCGACCTTCTCCGTTTCGTAGCCGCGCCGCCGCAGTTGCTCGATGAGCGATCCGACGTGCAGCTCCGCTCCGCCCCGGACGAAAGGAACCTGGGCTTCAGCTACGACTATCCGTTTGATCGCGTCGCTGGACATCTTCTAGTAGCGAAGGTCCGCCGATCCACTCGTCGGTCTGAGGCGGAGCTTCGCTACGTGGCAAATCGGAAGTTGATGATATCGCCGTCCTGGACGGTGTACTCCTTTCCTTCCAGGCGGACTTCGCCATGATCGCGGCACGCGGCCATCGATCCTCGCCCTGTCAGGGCGCCGTAGGCGACGACCTCGGCGCGGATGAATCCGCGGGAGATGTCGCTGTGAATCTCGCCCGCCGCCAGTTGCGCGGCCGTCCCGCGCGCGATCGACCACGCCCGGCACTCGTCTTCGCCGACGGTAAAGAAGGACAGGTAGCCGAGCAGGTCGTAGGTGGTCCTGATCACGCGATCGAGGCCGGACTCGGTGAGGCCGAGGTCCGCCAGGAACGCCCTCGCATCATCGGCGTCGAGCTGCGCGATCTCGAGCTCGATCCTGGCGCACAACGCAACCGCCCTGGTTGCGGCATTGCTGGCGAGAAAGGATGTCAGACCGGTCTTCGCTGCCGCCTTCTCGATGCTGGAGCCGACGTCCGTGAGGTCGGCCTCGTCGAGATTGATCACGAGGAGCAACGGCTTGGCGGAGAGGAACTGGAAGCCGCGCAGCAGCTTCAGGTCAGTCCCCGTGAGCTGCAGCGCGCGGAGCGGCTGGCCTTCCTCGAGGGCGGTCCGGCAACGATGGACCAGGTCCCGCTCCTTCTCGAGCTCGGGCGATTTGCCCTTCTTCAGATCCTTCTCGATTCGCTCGAGACGTCGCTCGGCGACGCCGAGATCCGCGAGGATGAGCTCGTCCTCCATCGCCTGGACATCGCGCGCCGGGTCGACCGAACCGGAGGGATGCGGCACTGACCCGTCGCGGAAGGCTCGCACCACGTGCACGAGGGCGTCGGCGTTCTTGTAGCCGGCAACGTCCACCAGCGCCTGCGCCGCGCTGCGAGCGGGACCGACGATGTCGGTGAATTCCACGGTCGCGGGTACGCGTTTCCGCGGGTTGTACATGGCCGTCAGCTTGTCCAGGCGATCGTCGGGGACCCTGGAGATTCCGATGTTGACGTCGCCCTTGCCTCGCGGGACGTCCTTGGCGCTCGTCATGAGTTGGAACAGAGTGGTCTTGCCGCTGGAAGGAAAGCCGATGAGCGCCGCGTGCAGCATCAACCGCCAAATTATCCCAACCTCGAGTCGTCCCGTACAGGGCTGAGACTCGCCTGATTCCCCTTCCGCCTGAAGACGGAAGCCACAACCAGCACCGGTGGCTTCCGGCGTCAGCTGCAAGAGCCACGGAAGTCCGCCCCATCGAAGAATAGGCGAAAATTAGGCGTAACTCACGCTGAATGAGGCGTTTGCGGTTGACAACACTTTCGCTGGGCTCTACTATTTGCGTGGATTATTGTGGAGTTGTGTGGAGCAAAAGGGGCTCAGAGGCAGTTTCCCGGCCCGAATCGACGACAAGGGCCGGCTCAAAGTGCCGACCGTATTTCGGGGGGTCATTCAGGACCTGCAAGGCCCGGACGTCTTCGTCACGAGCGTCACCGGCGAGTGTGTACGCATCTACCCGATGCAGGTCTGGCTCGAGATCGAACAGAAGCTGTCGAAAATGCCGGCGAATCACCCCTCGCGCCTCAAATTCCTCGATCGCGTGAACTACTACGGTCAGACGAGCGAGTTGGACACCCAGGGCCGCATCGTCATCCCGGTGCACCTGCGCGAGAGCGCCTCGATCGTCGGCGACGTGCGCGTGTTCGGTCGCATCGACTACCTCGAGGTCTGGAACGGCGAGCGTTTCCTGCAGAAGCTGCACCGGGAACCGTGGATGGACGACGACGGCCTGCGGCTTTCGGAGCATGGGATTTGACAGGAGCAATGCCCAATGGTCAATGCCCAACGCCAAAAACCCCAACGCTCGGACTCGTCTGCGTTGACCAGCATTGTGGATTGGGCATTGAGCATTGTTTGAACCGTGCACGAGCCCGTGATGGTGGCGGAGGTGCTGGAGCACCTCGAGCCGGCGCGGGGCGGCGTCTTCGTCGACTGCACCGTCGGCCCCGGTGGCCATGCCCGCGCGCTGCTGGAGGGTGGCGCGTCGAAGGTGATCGGGATCGATCGCGATCCGGCCGCGCTCGAGGCGGCGCGCGGCGCGCTGGCGGAATACAGGGATCGCGTTGAACTGGTCCACGGCGACTACCGGCGCATTGCGGATCTGCTCGACGCGCGCGGGATCGCGACCGTAGACGGACTGATGGCGGATCTGGGCGTGTCGTCGATGCAGCTCGACGCGCCCGGGCGCGGATTCAGCTTCCGGCGCGACGATCCGCTGGACATGCGGATGGACACGTCGTCGGGTGCCACGGCCGCGGAGCTGATTCGGGCCGCCGACGAGCGAACGCTCGCCGACGTGATTTACGAGTTTGGCGAAGAGCGCCACGCGCGCCGGGTGGCCCGGGCGATCGTCGAGGCGAACGGGCGGCGCGCGATCGAAACGACAGGGCAGCTCGCCGACGTCGTGCGGCGTGCGATCCCGCGCACGGGGTACTCGAGGATCGATCCGGCGACGCGGACCTTCCAGGCGATCCGCATCTGGGTCAACGGCGAGCTCGAGGGACTCGACGCGTTCCTCGCAGACGCCGCGGAGCGGTTGGCGCCCGGCGGACGAATGGCGGTCATCACGTTCCATTCGCTCGAGGACCGGATCGTGAAGCACACGCTGCGGGGGATGCAGGCGGCCGGTGAGCTCGGCATCACCGTCCGAACGAAGCGGCCGATGGTACCAGCCGAAGCGGAAGTCGAACGCAATCCACGGGCGCGGAGCGCGAAGTTGCGGGCGATCGGGAGGGCCGGCTGAAGCCGGCCCCTACATTCGTGATTGGTGACTTGTGATTCGTGATTTCGGAATTGGATTGGATTTCGAATCATGAATCACGAATCGCCAATCACGAATACGAGGTTGGCCGGATGACGGGTGAAACGTTCGAATACGCGATCAAGAAAGACGTTCGCAACAACCCGATCGTCCGCGAGGTCGACCGCGAGCGAAACCGCGAGCTGTGGCTGTCGGTCGCGCTCGCCGTGTTCCTGGTGCTGGTGCTTCTCTTCTCCGCCTGGCAGCACTTCGAGCTCCTGCGCCATGGCTACCGCCTCGAGCAGATGCAGAAGGAGCGGACGGCGGAAGAAGAGATCAACCGCCACCTGCGGCTGGAGATCGAGACGCTGCGTGCGCCGGCGCGGATCGAGCGGCTGGCGACCGGCCGCCTCGGGATGGTCGTTCCCGGTCCCGACGACGCGTCGGTGATCGAGCGCGTGGCACCCGCGCCGCCGCCGCCGCGTTCCGTGGTGGCGCAGCGCTAGACATCTTCTAAGGCCAGGTCGTCATATATGAATCAGATTGGGGTTTTGTGAGCCTTAGAAGCTGTCTTAGGCGCGGCCGCCTCAGCGGCCGCGCAACTAGTAACGAAGCTTCGCCGCATTCCGACGCTTTCTTCTGGTCGGTTTGAGGCGAAGCTTCGTTACACGGATCGGGGGACGTACGTGGCGACCCAGCCCGCCAACGCCTGGCGCCGGACGCTGAAGCGCCGACTTGCCGTTGCGGCCGCAGCGTTCCTGCTGTGGACGGCGGCAATCGAGGCGAGGCTCGTCTACCTGCAGGTGATGCGGCACGCCGAGCTGTCGGCGCGGGCCGAACGGCAGCAGTCGCGCACCATCGAGGCGCCCGCGAAGCGAGGCGAGCTGCTCGATCGACACGGACGCGTCCTCGCCTACAGCGTGGATGCGGACACGATCTACGCCGTTCCGACCGACATCGAAGACCCGGCCGGGGCGGCGTCGGCGTTGTGCGGTGCGCTCGCGGACTGCTCGGCGAGGGATCGCCAGGCGCTCGCCGGGCGCATCCGCCGCGGGCGCGCGTTCGTCTACGTGCGCCGGCAGGTGTCGCCGGAACAGGCGCGCCGCGTGGCCGCGCTCGATCTCGCCGGCGTGGGCTTCATGAAGGAGAACCGCCGGTTCTATCCCAACAAGGAGCTGGCAGGGCACGTCCTCGGCTACGTCGGCATCGACAACGGCGGGCTCCACGGCATCGAGGCGGCGTACGACACGCTGATCAAGGGGCGTCCGGGCACGCTGCTGATCCAGACCGACGCCCGCCGACACGCCTTCAGCCGCATTGAACGCCCGCCGACGACCGGCGCCACGCTCGAATTGACCATCGACCAGTACCTTCAACATGTCGCCGAGCGCGAGCTCCAGGCGGGCGTGCTGGCGAGCGGCGCCGCCGGCGGCTCGGCGGTCATCATGCATCCGCGAAGCGGCGAGATTCTCGCCATCGCGAACTACCCGACGTTCAACCCGAACGCGTACCGCGAGTTCACACCCGATGTGCGCCGCAACCGCGCCATCCAGGATCTCTACGAGCCCGGATCGACGTTCAAGATCGTGACGGCCAGCGCCGCGATCGAGGAGAAGGTCGTCAAGCCGCAGGACACGATTGACGTCAGTGCGGGGCTGATCCGCTTCGGGTCGCGCATCATCAACGACGAACATGCTCTCGGGGTGATCACCTTCGAGGACGTGATCGTCAAGTCGAGCAACGTCGGCGCGATCAAGGTCGGCCTCCGGCTCGGGCCGGCGCGGCTTGGCGCGTACGTGAACCGCTTCGGCTTCGGCCGTCCCTCCTCGCCCGATTTCCAGGGTGAAAACCCGGGCATCGTGTGGAATCCCTCGACGCTCACCGACAGCGCGCTCGCCTCGGTCTCCATGGGATACCAGATCGGCGTGACGCCGCTGCAGATGGCCGCAGCGGTGAGCGCGGTCGCCAACGGCGGCGAGCTGCTCGAGCCTCGCGTGGTGCGCGCCGTGGTCCGCGGCGGCGGGCGCGCCGCGGTTCCGCGCAAGGTCGTGCGGCGCACGGTCAGCGCCGAGACGGCGGCGCAGCTGACGACAATGATGGAAGGGGTGGTCGAGCGCGGGACGGCCAGGCGGGCCAGGATTCCGGGTTACACGATCGCCGGCAAGACCGGAACCGCGTCCAAGGTGGTCGGCGGCCGCTACTCCAGGTCCGACTACAACGTGTCGTTCGTTGGCTTCGTGCCGTCGCGCGATCCGATGTTCACGATCGTGGTCGTCATCGATTCACCGAAGAAGATCTCCGCGTTCGGGGGAGTCGTGGCCGCACCGATCTTCCAGCGGATTGCCGATGCCGCGCTGCGTCGCGAGGGTGTCCCCCCTTCGATCAACGCCGCCCCGCCGTTGCTGGTCGCACGGCACGAGGACGTGCGCGAGCAGCCGACCGTCGCGCCGGCGCGGCTACCCGCCATCGTGACGCTGGCTACCCCGGCGGCCGGATCGGCGCCGATCTTTCCCGACCTCCTGGGCCTGAGCGCGCGCGATGCGTTGCGGTCGCTGGCGAGGCTCGGTCTCGGCGCCAGGCTGCACGGTGCAGGGCTCGTCGTCGCCCAGCGGCCCGACCCGGGCACGCCGATCGAGCGCGGCGCCTCCGGCACGCTCTGGCTGCAGCGGCAGGTTTCGGCGCGTCTTGTTTCCGAAACAGTGCCATGACCGTTGCCGAGCTGCTGCAGGCACTGGCGCGGGCGTTGCCGCCGGATCAGAGACGCGACAGCCCCGCCGACGCCCGCGCACTCCCACCCCACGGCGCAGGCGCCGTGGGGGCCCCGGGGCTCGACGTGACGTGTACCGGCGTGACCTACGACTCGCGACGCGCTGCGCCGGGAACGATCTTCGTGGCGCTGCGGGGCCTGCACTCCGACGGGGTGACCTTTGCCGCGCAGGCCGTCGGCGCCGGAGCAGCCGCCGTCGTGGCCGAACGCAGTCCAGACGGCCCGATTGGCGTGCCGTGGGTGGTCGTCAAGGACGCGCGCCTGGCCCTGGCGCTGCTGGCCGCGGAGTTCGAGGGCCACCCGAGCCGGGCGATGCAGGTCGTCGGCATCACGGGTACGAACGGAAAGACCACGACGAGCTACCTGGTCAGCGCGATCTTCGAGGCAGCAGGCACACGGTGTGGCTTGATGGGAACGGTGACGTACCGGATTGGCGACCAGGAGTTCGAGGCAACGCGCACGACGCCCGAGGCACCGGACGTGCAAGGGCTGATGCGTCAGATGGTCAACGCCGGATGCGGGGCCTGCGTGCTGGAAGTTTCGTCGCACGCGCTGGCGCTGAGGCGTGTGGACGGAATGCAATTCGCCGCCGGAGTGTTCACGAACCTGACGCGCGATCACCTCGATTTCCACGCGGACATGGAAGACTACTTTGGCGCCAAGCGGCGGTTGTTCGAGATGCTGCCGTCGAAAGCGCCCGCGGTCGTCAACGTCGACGATCCCCGGGGCGCGTCTCTTGCCGAGATCGTGAAGCACCCGGTCACGTACGGGATCAATCGGCCCGCCGACGTGACTGCCGGGCCGCTCTCGTTCTCGCTCTCGGGGCTCGAGGTCGACGTGCGCACGCCGCGCGGGACCGTGCACGTGCAGTCGAAGCTCGTCGGCAGGCCAAACGTCTACAACATCCTCGCGGCCGCTGGCACGGCCGCGTCGCTCGGCGTTCCTCTCGACGCCATCCAACGCGGACTCCAGCAGCTGTCCGGCGTTCCCGGACGCTTCGAGCCCGTCTCGTCGGCGAAGGACGACATCACGGTGATCGTCGACTATGCACATACCGACGACGCGCTGCGCAACCTGCTGGAGACGGCGCGACCGCTCGCCGAGCGGCGCCTGATCACCGTGTTTGGCGCGGGCGGCGACCGGGACCGCACGAAGCGGCCGTTGATGGGAATGGTGGCGGGTCGCCTGAGCGACGTCGTCGTGATCACCTCCGATAACCCGCGCAGCGAGGAGCCGGGCCGCATCATCGAGGAGGTGAACCGGGGCGCCGCGCCGGAAGCCCGCCAGAGCGGCGCGCAGGTGGTGGCCATCGTCGATCGTCGCGAAGCAATCGCGTATGCGGTGGGACAGGCGGAGTCCGGCGACGTCGTGCTGATTGCGGGCAAGGGCCACGAGAAGTACCAGGAGATTGGCGGTCGCGTGTTCCCGTTCGATGACGTGGCGGTGGCGCGCGAGGCGCTGGAGGCGCGGCGCCTGAAGTCGCGGGCGGGGTGAGCGAGGTTCGCCTGACCGTCCGCCGGGTCGCCGACGCGGTTCGCGGGCGGATCACGTCGGGGGATCAGGGGCTGGCGATCGAAAACGTGGTGACCGACACCCGGACGCTGCAACCGGGTGATTTCCTGGTGGCACTGCGCGGCCCGAGGTTCGACGCACACGACTTCGTGGCGGATGCGCTGGCGAAGGGCGCCGTCGGGGCGATGGTCGAGCCCGGCCGCGTCCCGCCTGGGACCATCGGGGCGATCGTCGAGGTCGACGACACGCTGAAGGCGCTGCAGGACCTCGCGTACGCCGTGCGTGTCGAGGCGGGCGCGAAGGTGGTTGCGATTACGGGCAGCGCCGGAAAGACAACCACGAAGGAAGCCATTGCGGAGTTGCTGTCCACGCGGTTTCGCGTGGTCAAGAACAAGGGGAACCTCAACAACCACATCGGCCTGCCGCTGTCGCTGATGCAGCTTCGAAGCGGACCAGACGTAGCGGTGATGGAACTGGGCATGAATCACGCGGGTGAGATCAGCAGGCTGGTGGCCATCTCCGAGCCGGATGTCCGCGTCTGGACGAACGTCGGCGATGCGCACCTGGGCTTCTTCGTGTCGCCCGACGCGATCGCCGACGCGAAGGCGGAAATCCTCGAGCGCGCCGGCCGCAACCACGTGCTGGTGGCCAACGCCGACGATCCACGTGTGATGGCGAGGGTTGGCGGGTTTGCCGGACGCACGCTGACGTTCGGCACCACGGAAGGCGCGACGGTGCGCGCCATGGACGTCCAGGATCTCGGTGTCAGGGGCATGTCCGCGCGCATGAGCACGCCGGCGGGCAGACGAACGATCGAGACGCCGCTGCTCGGCCGCGGAAATCTGTCGAACGTGCTGGCCGCGGCCGCGGTCGCCCTCGATGCCGGCATCGAGCTCGAGGCCATCGTACGAGCGATCGCGCGCCTGCAACCGGCAGATCGCCGCGGCTCCGTGCGGCGTCTGCGCGACGGGGTCACGTTGATTGATGACTCTTACAACTCGAGCCCGGCCGCGCTGCGGAGAGCGCTCGAGGTGCTGGCCAGGGACACCGGAGCCGCGCGCAAGGTGGCGGTGCTCGGGGAAATGCTCGAGCTGGGCGAGCACGCGACGGCGCTCCACGCGGACTGCGGTCGGGCGGCGGCCGAGAGCGGCGTCCGCGTACTCTTCACGGTGGGTGGCGCGCCCGCCCGGGCGATGGCCGAGGCGGCGATCGCCGCAGGCCTGCCGCCCACGGCCGTGACGCATTTCGACAAGAGCGACGCGGCCGCCCCGGCGGTTGCCGGGAGCGTGCGCGCCGGAGATCTGGTGCTCGTGAAAGGCTCGCGCGGGACGCGGACGGATGTGGTGGCCGATCGGATCGTGGCGGAGTTCGCGTAAATGCTGTACTGGCTCTTGCCGCCACTGGCCGACGTCGCACCCTATCTCGGCGTGTTCAACGTGGCGCGCTACATCACGTTCCGCACCGCGGCGGCGAGCCTGACGGCGCTCGTTCTGAGCCTGCTCCTCGGTCCATGGATGATCCGCAAGCTGCGCGACTTCCAGATCGGCCAGATCATCCGGCAGGAGGGGCCGCAGTCGCATCGCGCGAAGGCGGGGACGCCGACGATGGGGGGGCTCCTGATCCTGACGTCGGCGATCATCCCGACGCTGCTATGGGCGGATCTGTCGAACCCGTACGTCTGGATCGCCGTGCTCGCGACCGCCGGATTCGGCGTCGTGGGGTTCACCGACGACTACCTCAAGATCGTCCGCCGATCGCACCACGGGCTGATCCCGCGTTACAAGATGGGCGGCCAGATCCTCATCGGGCTCGGCGTCGGCGCCGCAGTGATGGCGCTGGCATCGGACAACCCTCCCCTTTACAACACGCGCCTCATTTTTCCGTTCTTCAAGAACCTCATCCCGGACCTCGGGTGGTTCTACGTGCCCTTTGCGGTTGTCGTACTGGTGGGCGCGACCAATGCCGTCAATCTCACGGATGGCCTCGACGGCCTGGCCATCAGCACGTTTGGCGTGTCGGCCGCAGCGTTCACCGCGCTCGCCTACGTCACCGGCCACGCCGTGCTGGCCGATTACCTGTTGCTCGTGCGGTTCACGCCGGCAGGCGAGCTGACGATCTTCTGCGGCGCGCTGGTCGGCGCCAGCCTCGGGTTCCTCTGGTACAACTCGTACCCCGCCGACATCTTCATGGGTGACGTCGGTTCGCTGGCGCTCGGAGGCGCCCTCGGCACCGTCGCGATTCTCATCAAACAGGAGCTCCTGCTGCCCATCGTGGGCGGCATCTTCGTGCTCGAAGCGCTGTCCGTGATCATTCAGGTCGCGTCGTTCAAGCTGACAGGCAAGCGCGTGTTCAAAATGGCGCCCCTTCACCATCACTTCGAGCTGCTGGGGTGGAGCGAGCCAAAGGTGATCGCCAGGTTCGTGATCATGGCGGTGATCTTCGCGCTCTTCAGCCTGACGACGCTGAAGATCCGGTGATGTGGTGGAGAAGCCGCGCGAGTTTTCGGTCGAGGGGCGCCGGGTGGCTGTGGTGGGCGCGGCCCGCAGCGGCATCGCGGCCGCGGAACTGCTCGCGCGACGGGGCGCCTCGGTGGTCCTCACGGAAACGCGCGACACCTTCGACGGCGCGGATCGCCTGCGGGAGGCTGGCGTGATGTTGGAGCTGGGCGGCCACCTGCCGCAGACGCTGGCCGGGGCCGATCTGATCGTGACGAGCCCCGGCGTGCCAACCGAGCAGCCGGTGTTCGATGCCGCAAAGCAGCGTGGCGTCGAGATCATCGGCGAGCTGGAGCTCGCCTGGCGATGGACGAGCGGGCGTGTCATTGCGATCACCGGCACCAAGGGCAAGTCCACCACGACGACGCTCATCGGCCGCATGCTGGCGGCCGACGGCCGCACCGTACTGGTCGGCGGCAACATCGGCGTGCCGCTCAGCGCCCAGGTGGAGGAGTCGACGCCCGAGACGCTGCACGTCGTGGAGACGAGCAGCTTTCAGCTCGAGACGACCTCCTCGTTCAGGCCGTGGATCGCCGTCTGGCTGAATTTTGCCGACGACCACCTCGATCGCCACCCCGACGTGGCGTCGTACGCAGCGGCGAAGGCGAGGGTCTTCGCGAACCAGACCTCCGAGGACTGGGCCGTCGTGAATGCAGACGATTCCGTGGTGATGCAGCGAAGCGAGACGACGCGTGCCCGGCGGGTTCTGTTTTCGCTCGCCGGTGCGATCGGCCACGGATTCGTGGTGGATGGCGACTGGATAGCGAGGCGCACGCCCGCCGCGGTCGAGCGGTTGTTTCCGGTGTCGTCGGTGGAGCTGACCGGCCGGCACATGCTGCACAACGTGCTCGCGGCAACGGCAGCCACGTCGATCGCCGGCGTGACCCCCCGGGCGATGACCGAGGCGCTGGCCGGGTTCCACGGCCTCGAGCACGTCATGGAGCCGGCGGGCGAGTTCGAGGGCGTGCGGTTCGTGAACGACTCGAAGGCGACCAACGTCGAGGCGGCGCGGCGGTCGATCGAGAGCTTCGAGCGCGGCGTGGTCGCGATCGTGGGGGGCAGGTTCAAAGGCGGCGACCTGCGCGAGCTTCGGGCGCCGCTCGCCGCGCGTGGCCGTGCGGTCGTCGCGATTGGCGAGGCGGCGCCGCTCGTGCGCGAGGCGCTTGCCGGCACCGTGCCGGTCATCGACGCAGGTTCGATGACGGAAGCGGTGCGGCGCGGGTACGAGGCCGCATCACCCGACGGCGTGGTCCTGCTGGCGCCGGCGTGCTCGAGCTTCGACTGGTTTCGTGATTACGCGGAACGCGGCCGGACGTTCAAGTACGAGGTGCAGAGGTTGAAAGAGAGGTCGCGGTGCTGAGACGCGGGGGGTGAAGCCCCCGCAGAGATGCGAGCGGTGAGCAGTCGTCAGTCGGCCTGGCGCGGGTGGGAGCCTACCGCTGGGAACGCAGACTACCCCGGTCTGCGAGGTGGGTGTCCCTCTCCACGAGCCGGCTGATGACTGCTGACCGCTTCTCCTGCCTCGCGCCGCGAGGCAGCAGGGATCGCGATCTTAGCCGATCCGACGAACGAGTATCTCGGGTCGAACGGCGGCGGACTTTAGACCAATGTGGCTCCCACTCCGCTCCAGTGGCTTCCGCCTCTAGGCGGAAGAGTGGCGCGCGATCTTCCGGCTGAAGCCGGAAGCCACATTGTCGGAGAAGGCGTGGCAAGGAAGCTGAAGTCGGACAGAGTGCTGTTTACGGCGACGCTGCTGCTGGTGTGTGCAAGCGTCGTCATGGTGTACAGCGCCTCAGCCATCGTCGCCCTCGAGCGGTTCCAGCAGGCGAACCTCTTCGTGACGCGCCAAGCGCTGTGGGCGGTGCTGGGCGTTGCCATGCTCGCCATCGCGATGCGGGTGGACTACCGCACGTACAGGAACGAGGCGTTCATCTGGGCGGTGGTGGGCGTCGTCGGCGTGACGCTCGTTGGCGTTCTTTTCAGCGCGCCTATCAATGGGACGCGGCGATGGTTCGGGGTTGGCGGCCTCGGCATCCAGCCCGCGGAGGTCGCGAAGCTCGCCGCCGTGCTGTTCACCGCGCTCATGCTCGAGCGCCGCATGCACCGCATCGACGAGCTCTCCTACTCGATCCTCCCGATCGGGATCGTCGTCGGCGCGATGGTGGGGCTGATCCTGCTGCAACCGGACTTCGGCACCGCCATGACGGTGTTGTGCATCGTCGGCGTCATGGTGTTTGCCGCGGGTCTTCACTACAAGTACTTCGTCGGCTCGCTGCTTGCGCTCGTGCCGGTGCTCTACATCGTCCTGGTCAGCGCCCCGTACCGGCGCCGCCGGCTGATGGCCTTCTGGGACCCCTGGGCGGACCCGCTCGGCGACGGCTTCCAGGTCATCCAGTCGCTCATCGCGATCGGGACGGGCGGCGTGTTCGGCCGCGGGCTGATGGGTGGAGTGCAGAAGCTCTTCTACCTGCCGGAGCCGCACACCGACTTCATTTTTGCCGTCATCGGTGAGGAGCTCGGACTCATCGGCGCCAGCGGCGTGCTGATCTGTTTCTGCATCATCGCGTGGCGCGGGCTGCGGATCGCGATGCGCGCGGAGGACACGTTCGGCTCGTTCGTTGCGCTCGGCCTGACCGCGATGATTTCCGCACAGGCGTTCGTGAACATGAGCGTCGCGCTCGGGCTGATGCCGACCAAGGGGATTCCGCTGCCGCTGGTGAGCGCCGGCGGCTCGTCACTGCTCATCAGTCTCGTGGGGATAGGCGTCATGCTCAACATCTCCCAGCACGAGTCGCCAGAGACGTGATGCATGGAGTGTCAGTGCTGATCGCGGGAGGCGGGACGGGCGGACATCTCTACCCGGGCATCGCGGTCGCGCGCGAATTGATCGCACGTGTCCCCGGAGCCCGGGTGGCGTTCGTGGGAACGGCCACCGGGATCGAGTCGCGGGTGATTGCGCGCGAGGGGTTCGAGCTGGAGCTGATCCGCAGCGCAGGGCTCAAGGGCAAGTCGCTGCAGTCGCTCGCGCGCGGCGTGGGGTTGCTGCCCATGAGCGGCCTCGATGCGTGGAAGGTGATCGGGCGGCGGCGACCCACCGTCGTGATCGGCGTTGGCGGCTACAGCTCGGGACCGGTCGTCGCGCTGGCCGCCGCACGGCGCATTCCCACGCTGCTGATGGAGCAGAACGCGGTGCCCGGCCTCACCAACCGGCTGCTCGCGCCAGTGGTGAACGCTGCGGCAGTCACGTACGACGAGGCGCTGCGGTTTTTTGGGGCAAAGGCATTCGTGTCGGGTAACCCGGTTCGACCGGAATTTTTCGAAGGCGAGGAAACGCATGCGGAACGTGATTCGCCGCCAGTGGCGGCTCGGGTCCTAGTCTTTGGCGGCTCTCAGGGCGCGCACGCGATCAACGTGGCCATGGTGGAGGCAGCGCCGCGGCTGGCTGCCGATACCCCACGAGTGGCCCTCACGCACCAGACAGGAGAGCGCGATCTGGAAATGGTCCGCGACGGGTACAAGCGCGCCGGGCTCGAAGCCCGCGTCGAGCCGTTCCTGTACGCGATGGGCCATGAGATGAAATCCGCCGACGTCGTCGTCGCGCGCGCGGGAGCCACGACGCTGGCCGAGCTGACGGCGGCGGGGCGCGCGTCGATCCTCATCCCGCTGCCGACAGCCACCGACGATCATCAGCGCAAGAACGCGGAAGCGCTGGCGAGGCGGGGCGCGGCGCAGATGGTCGAGCAGCGGGGACTGAGTGGCGATCGGCTGGCCGCCGAGATCCTCGAGCTCGCCCGGGACGGAGAGCGCCGGCGCACCATGAGCGAGGCCGCCCGCCGGTTGGCGCGTCCGGACGCGGCACGGGTGATTGTCGACCGCGTCATTGAACTGTCAGGCCGTGGGGGCCGGCTGTAGCCGGCCCGGAACTCGTGCTCGGGAAAACGCGCCGGATTCATTTCGTCGGCATCGGCGGCATCGGCATGAGCGGGATCGCCGAGCTGCTGGCGAACCTGGGGTACGCGGTGAGCGGATCGGATGCGAAGCGCTCGGCGGCCACCACGCGGCTCGCGACGAAGTTCGGCATCACGGTGCACGAGGGGCACGCCGCCGCCAACATCGGCGAGGCGGAGGTGGTGGTGTTCTCCTCCGCCGTGCGGCCGACGAACCCGGAGGTGGTCGAAGCGCACCGGCGCGGCATCCCGGTCATCCCGCGCGCCGAGATGCTGGCAGAGCTGATGCGGCTGCGGCTCTCGATCGCCGTGGCCGGATCGCATGGCAAGACGACCACGACCTCGATGATCGCACTGGTCCTCGAGCAGGCCGGGCTCGATCCGACGGCGGTCATTGGAGGGCGGTTGAGCGCGTTCGGGAGCAACGCACGGCTCGGGCGCGGGGAGTACATGGTGGCGGAGGCAGATGAAAGCGATCGGTCGTTCCTGATGCTGTGGCCGACGATTGCCGTCATCACGAACATCGATCACGAGCACATGGAGAGCTACGGCAGCTTCGAGGATCTGCAGCAGGCGTTTACCGACTTCGCGAACAAGGTGCCGTTTTACGGCGGCGTGATCGCCTGTGCCGACGATCCCGGGCTGGCGCCGGTGCTTCCACGTGTCAAGCGCCGCCTGGCGACGTACGGGATCGACAATCCGGCCGCGCACGTCGTGGGAACCGAGGTGTCGCTCGGCAGCTTCGGGGTGCGATGCACTGTCCACCGGCGCGGCGCCGGCGGCACGGAGCCGGCGGGCGAGCTCGAGCTGCGCGTGCCCGGGCGCCATAACCTCCTGAACGCGCTCGCGACCGTCGCTGCCGCCGACCGTGTGGGCGTCGACTTCGCGCGCGTCGCCTCCGCGCTGCGGGCGTTTCATGGCGCCGAGCGTCGCTTTCAGCGCTACGGCGAGGCCGCGGGCGTGCTCGTCGTGGATGACTACGGCCATCACCCGACCGAAATCGCGGCCGTGCTGGCTGCCGCCCGCGCCACCCTCGGCCGGCGCGTCGTCGTCGCCTTCCAGCCGCATCGCTACTCGCGCACGCAACGGCTGTGGGACGCATTCGGGCCGTCGATGAAGGACGCCGACGAGATCGTCCTCACCGACATCTATGGCGCGAGCGAGGAGCCCATCCCCGGCATCACCATCGAGACGCTCGCCGACGCCGTGCGCGCCGGGTCGGGGCGGTCCGTCCACGTGGTGCCGCGCCTCGACGATGTCGTGCAGGAGCTGCTGAAGGTGGCGAGGCCGGGCGACGCCGTGATCACGCTCGGCGCGGGCTCGATCGGCACGGTGCCGGGCCGCCTGCTCGACGCGCTCCGGGCACGTGAATCGGAATCCGGGGGCCGGGATTCGTGATGCCTGTTCCAGCCCCCGCCGACAAGCGCTTCCGCCGCGTGCACGTGAGCCCCGCCCGCAGGCGCAGCTGGCGCGACGTGTGGCCGCGCCGCACGCTGCGCGCCGCGGTCGTCCTCGCGCTCGCCGGGTATGCCACGTATCGCGCCGCCGGTTTCGTCCTCTCCGCCGAAGCGCTCACCGTGACACGCATCACCGTGAGCGGCAACACGCGCCTGTCACGAGGCGAGGTCCTGTCGCTGCTCGACGGTCTGCACGGAAAGAACATGGTGACCGTCGATCTCGAGGACTGGCGGGAGCGGCTCCTGGTGTCGCCGTGGGTGTCGAACGCCGCGATGCGCCGCGTGCTGCCGGGCACCGTGGACGTGTTCATCGCCGAGCGCCAGCCGATGGGCATCGGCCGCATCGGCCCGAGCCTGTATCTCATCGATCAGCGCGGCGACGTCATCGACGAGTTCGGTCCGAACTATGCCGACCTCGACCTGCCAATCATCGACGGACTGGCGGCCGGGCCGCGGGAGAACGGGCTGTTGATCGATGACGCGCGGGCGGCACTGGCCGGCCGGCTGCTCACCGCGTTGCAGGCGAAACCGGAGCTCGCCGGGCGCGTCTCCCAGGTGGACGTCTCCGACGCCCGCGATGCCGTCGTCATCCTGAAAGACGACACGGCGCTCGTTCGCATCGGCGACGACCAGTTCGTCGAGCGCCTGCAGTCATACCTCGAGCTGGCGCCGGCGTTGCGCGAGCGCGTTCCCAACATCGACTCCGTCGACCTGCGATTCGACGAGCGTGTCTACGTCAGACCCCAGGGCACGGGGCCCAGGCCCCGGAAGACCCGGAGGGGAGGGACCTAGTGGCACGGAGGGAACGGTATCTCGTCGGGCTGGACGTCGGCACGTCGAACGTCTGCGCGGTGGTGGCCGAAGGGCTCGACGACGGCAGCCTGGACATCGTGGGCATCGGAGTGGCGGAGTCGCGCGGTTTCAAGCGTGGTGTGGTCGTGAACCTCGAGGCGGCGGTCGACTCGATCAAGAAAGCCATCGAAGAAGCGGAGCTGATGGCCGGCGTAGAGGTCGATTCGGTGCACCTCGGGCTGTCCGGTCCGCACATCAAAGGTTTCAACAGCCGGGGCGTCATCGCCGTGGCGGGCAAGAACCGGGAAATCACGCGCGACGACGTGAGGCGGGCGATCGATGCCGCCAAGGCAGTGGCGCTGCCGACCGGGCGCGAGATCCTGCACGTCCTGCCCCAGGACTTCGTGGTGGACGAGCAGGACGGAATCGGGGCGCCAGTCGGCATGACCGGCGCACGGCTCGAGGTCAACGTGCACGTGGTGACCGGCGCCGTGTCTTCCACGCAAAACATCATCGCCTGCGTGAACCGCGCGGGTGTCACCGTTGTCGACACCGTGATCGAACAGCTGGCGGCCGCGGAAGCGGTGCTGACCTCCGACGAGAAGGAGCTCGGGGTCGCGCTCGTGGACATCGGCGGCGGCACCGCCGACCTCGCGATCTTCGAGCGCGGCAGCCTGTGGCACACCGCCGTGGTCGCGGTGGGCGGCGATCATTTTACCAACGACATCGCGGTTGGGCTGCGCACGCCGATTCCCGACGCGGAAAAGGTGAAGCGCAAGAACGGCTGCGCGCTGTCGTCCATGGTCGACGAGGACGAGACGATCGAGGTGGCGAGCGTCGGCGGGCGCAAGCCCCGCCTCATGGCACGCCGCATCCTCTCCGAGATCCTGCAGCCGCGCGCGGAGGAGATCTTTCACCTCGTGTGGGACGAGATCCGGCGTGCGGGCCACGAACAGTCGCTGAATTCGGGGATCGTGCTCACCGGTGGCGGAGCCATTCTCGAAGGCATGCCAGAAATCGCGGAGCAGATCTTCGATCTGCCGATCCGGCGCGGGTGTCCGGTCGGCGTGGGCGGACTCGCGGACCACGTGAACAGCCCGACCTTCGCGACGCCCGTCGGGCTGGTGCTGTATGCGCACCGTAATCGCGCGCCGGAACCGGCGCGCGTGGGGGCCGGGGCATTCGGTCGCATGGCGGGCCGGCTGCGCGGCATCTTCAGGGAGTTCTTCTGAGGCGGGCCGACAGGACCCGCCCTACGTGAACGGAGGGGTGCATGGGCGAGGCGGGCAACATGCGGCTGACGCTCGATCCGGAAGCGCGCCAGGGCGCGAAGATCAAGGTGGTGGGTGTCGGCGGCGGCGGCAGCAATGCTGTCAACCGCATGGTCGATGTCGGCCTCGGCGGTGTCGAGTTCATCGTCACCAACACCGACGTGCAGGCGCTCGATTACAACAAGGCCGGCGTCAAGATCCAGATCGGCAGCAAGCTGACGAAGGGCCTCGGCGCGGGCGCCGATCCCAACGTCGGACGGCAGGCGGCGCTCGAGGATACCGACACCATCATCCAGGCGCTGTCCGGCGCCGACATGATCTTCGTCACCACGGGGCTGGGCGGCGGCACCGGGACCGGCGCGGCTCCGGTCATCGCCAGCCTCGCCACCGAGCTTGGCGCCCTGACAATCGCCGTCATCACGAAACCGTTCAAGTTCGAGGGGAGGAAGCGCGCGCTCTACGCGGAGGCAGGGCTGGAGGCGCTGCGCGACTGCGTGGACACGGTGATCACGATTCCCAACGAGCGCCTGCTGACCATCATCGACCGCACCACGACGATCACCGACGCCTTCAGCCTGGCGGATGACGTTCTCCGGCAGGCGATCCAGGGCATCTCGGATCTCATCCTGGTGCCAGGGCTCATCAACCTCGACTTCGCCGACGTGAAGACCATCATGTCCGGGATGGGCGTGGCCATGATGGGCACCGGCACTGCCGAAGGCGAAGGCCGGGCGATGAGCGCAGCGCAGAAAGCCGTGTCGAGCCCGCTGCTCGAGGACAGCTCGGTCAACGGCGCGCGCGGCGTGATCATCAACGTGACCGGCGGTCCAGACCTGTCGCTGATGGAGGTGAACGAGGCCTCGTCCATCATCCAGGAGGCGGCGCACGAGGACGCAAACATCATCTTCGGCGCCGTCGTGGATCCGAACCTGGTCGGCAAGGTCAAGATCACGGTGATCGCTACCGGCTTCGACAGGAAGGGGTCGGGACGCGGCGTGCCCGCAGCGGCCCCTCAGACGCCGGTCGATCTCCACAACTACACGGCCCACGTCCACCACGCCGCGGAGCACGCCGAGCCGGCGCCGCCGCCTGCCTCCGTCCAGGCGGCGCCGCAACTCACCTTGAGCCGCAGGCCCGGAGTCGACCTCTCTCTGCCTCGCATGAGCGCGGGCAGCGAGGCCTCCGGCGGTGCAAGCGAGGACCTCAACGTCGATCCGTTGTCACCCTTCGATGTGCCCGCGTTTCTGCGCCGTCAGAGCTGACGACGCGGGGGCTGAGGTGAAGTGTCCGATTGCCCGGGGTCGAATCTTTGGATATCGGGAAGCCCTGCGCTACGGCAAACGCCTGGCCCCCGCGTTACGCCGACGCGGGTGGTACACTACGTAAATCCACGGAATGCGCGATCGACGGCGTTTGAGCCGGAGCTCGCGCATCAGTTTCGGTGCGATCTCCGGTCGAGCATCACGTATTTTCATGAAGCACTGGCAGCAGCGCGAGCGTGCCCGCGAGCTCCTGTCCAAGGAGGTGGGATACGTCCGCAAGCCGCACGGCGGCAAGCTGCGCGTGGCGCTCGCCTTTCCCAATACGTATTTCGTCGGGATGTCGAACCTCGGCTTCCAGACGGTCTACAAGCTCTTCAACGCCGAAGATGACATCGTCTGCGAGCGCGTACTCCTGCCGCCGAAGACGGAGCTGGCGGCGCAGCTCGCGTCGCGCGAACCGCTCGTGACCATCGAGTCCCAGACGTCCGTCTCGGAATTCGACATCTTCGCCTTCTCCGTGTCGTTCGAGTGGGACTACACGAACGTGCTCACCATGCTGCGGCTGGCGGGGATTCCCGTGCGGGCCGACCAGCGCACGCATCACCATCCGATGATCCTCATCGGCGGAGCCGTGACGTTCGTGAACCCGGAGCCGCTGGCACCCTTCGCCGACGTGATCGCCGCGGGAGAAGGCGAGGCGCTGATACCTGCGCTCCTTCGCGGGTTCCAGTCGGCGTCCGACAGGGACGACCTGCTCCGCCGCCTCGCGGGCGAGCGCGGATTCTACGTCCCGTCGTTCTACGATGTGAGATACGGCGAAAGCGGCACGATCGAGGCCTTTGTACCGCGCCCGGGCACCGGCGCACCCCCGGTGGTGAAAAAGGCCGCGCTGAAGACGACCGAAGCCGTGGACCCACCGGCCACCACAATCTTCACGCCGGAGACGGAGTTCGGATCGCGATTCCTCGTGGAAGTGGTCAGGGGCTGCGCCAACTTGTGCCGATTCTGCTGGGCCGGCTACAACTACCTGCCGGTGCGGGCATTCCCCAAAGACCGTATCCTGCAACTGGCCGAGCGCGCGCGCCCCTACTCGGGCAAGGCAGGCCTCGTCTCCATCGCACTCTGCGACCATCCCGAGATCGAAGAGATCCTGACGCGCCTGGTGAACATGGGCTACAGCATCAGCCCAGCCTCGCTCCGACTCGACGATCTCACGCCGACCATCGTCCGACTCCTCCGACAAAGCGGCGAAAAGACCATTACCATCGCGCCGGAAACAGGATCCGACCGGCTTCGCCGGGTCATCAACAAAACAGTGACGAACGACGAGATCCTGTCGGCCGCCGAGCTGATTTTCTCGAGCGGCATGGAAAACCTGAAGCTGTATTTCATGATTGGCCTCCCGACGGAAACCGACGATGATCTGGTCGCGATTCGCGACCTCACGCTGCAGCTCCGCGACCGGATGCTCGCCCAGGCCCGCGAACGCGGTCAGGTCGGGCGAATCGTCGGCAGCGTGAACCCCCTTGTTCCGAAGCCCGGGACGGCGTACCAGTGGCTGCCCATGGAAGACGACCGGTCGATCGAGCGGAAGATCAGGCGGATGCGAACCCTGATGGCGGGGATCGACAACGTCTACTTCACCATCAAGTCCGAGCGCCATTCGTTCTACCAGGCGCTGCTGTCGCTTGGCGACCGGCGCGTGGCGCCGGCGATCGAGGCGGCCGAACGCAACGGCGGCAACTGGCGCGCGGCGGTGGCCGAAGCAGGAGTCGATGCGGACTTCTTCGTGTTCCGCGATCGTACACACGATGCGGTGCTGCCGTGGGCCATCATCGACGGCGGACTGAAAGACGATTTCTTCAGAGCCGAGTTCGACAAGGCGCTGCGTGAAGAATGGACGCTGCCGCCGAAGCGGCAGAAGGAGAATGCGCGCCTCCTTCCCGTCCTTCACTAGCCGCTTCCTCGCCGCGACCGGCACGGGCGCTCTGCTCGTATTCACGATCATCGTCTTCACCGGTGGATTCGTGCTGCAGGCCGGTCCTCTGCGTTTTTCCGCCCGGCGCTGGCCCGCACCGTTGCTGATAGCCCTTGCGGCATGGACCGGCGCGGCCCTCCACGGCCGCGCGCGCCTCGCCGATGCGGCGTCGGCCGTGACGAGATTCCTCGACCGGCACGCGACCGCCCTGTCGACCCTCCTTGCCGCGGCACTCGCGGCAGTGGGCATTGCCCACGGCACCTACGCCGCCTCGAGCGCGGATGCATCCGGCTACGTAAGCCAGGCGCACCTCCTTTCCTCGGGACGACTCCTTCGCACCGAGCCGCTCGCGCGAGAGGTCGGGTGGCCCGACGCCGAGTGGACGCTTTCGCCCCTTGGCTACCGGCCCGGCGCGCATGACGGCGAGATCGCACCGACCTACCCACCAGGTCTCCCGCTCGTCATGGCGTCTGCCCGCGCCATCGCGAGCGACAATGGCCCGTTTGTTGTCGTGCCTTTGCTCGGTGCTGTTGCGGTGTTCTGCACCTACGCGCTCGGCGCGCTGCTGCACTCGCGTCTTGCCGGACTGATTGCCGCCGCGCTGCTCGCCACGAGCCCGATCGTCCTGTTTCAGATCGTTCAGCCGATGAGTGACGTCCCGGTGACGGCGTGGTGGGCGCTCGCATTGACGATCGCGCTCCTCCGGGTCCCCGCAGCACCTCTTGCGGCTGGCGCCACCACCGGCCTCGCAATCCTCACGCGCCCCAACCTCGTGCCGCTGATCGCCCTCGTGGCCGTTGCTCTCGCGATGCGCTCGACCGACCGGCCGCATCGGACCCGCTGGCTCCCGTTCGCCGCGGGGGTCACACCGGCGCTTGGCGCCCTCGCTCTCGTCCATTGGCGGCTGTATGGCAGTCCCCTCCTCTCTGGTTACGGCGAGGTCAATGACCTCTTCTCGCTGGGCGCGATCCTCCCGAACGCCCTGGGCTACGCCAACCGAATCGTCCAAGGAGAGCTGCCCGCACTTCTGCTGGCCGGTTGCTCGGCGGCGATGGTTCTCTTCCGGCTGAAACCGGACGTCACGGCAGCCCGCGATGCGCTGGTCCTAGGCGCAACCGCTGCGACCCTGGTCCTCGCCTGTTACCTCCCATACGGCGTGTTCACCGAGTGGTCGTATCTCCGCTTCCTCCTTCCTGCGTTCCCGCTCGCCTTCATCGTCGTTGGTGTAGTCGCGGTGCAGGCGGCTGCGCGACTGCCGGAGCCCGTACGCGGCCTCATATTGGTTTCCGGCCTTACCGTCATCTGCTCGGTCAACGTGCTCCACGCCAGCCGCGAGCAGGCCTTCAACCTGGGCCGCTACGAAGCTCGCTACCGCACGGCCGGCCGCTACCTCGAGGCCGCATTGCCGCGCAACGCAGCGATCATCACCGTGCAACAAAGCGGCAGCGCCCGCTACTACACAGGCTTACCGGTGGTGCGCTGGGACCTCCTTCCGGTCGATCTCGACGAAGCAGTTGCGACGCTGCGGAATCTCGGCCAGCATCCGATCCTCCTGGTCGAAGACTGGGAGGAGGACGCGCTCGAGGCGAAGTTCCCCCGTTCGCGTCTTGCCCGCCTGGACTGGGCTCCTCGTGCGGACTTCGGCGAGGTCACACGCGTCAGGCTCTACGACCCGTCCGATCGAGACGTGCCGACCAGGACGCCGATCGATCGGATTCCCTAGCCCGGCACCGCCGCCTGCGCCTCGAACTCGGCGTACGCCTGCAGGATCACCTCCCGTAACTTGTCCTGCGCCGTGGCATCTGCAAGTGGCCGGAGGAGCGCGAACGTGCGGCGCTCGCCGTTGACCGAGTACTGACGCGCCGGGAAGGTGACGTTGCGGCCGCCGCCGCTGCGGCGCTCCCACACGGCAAAGCCGATCAGCTTCAGGCCTTCGAGCGCTCCTTCTGTGAAATGCAATTCAGCTTCCGCCAACTTGCCCGGCGGGTTGTTCTTTTCGTTCAGTGTGATTTTGACGACCACGGCGCCCTCCGGTGACTGAAGAAGGCAAAGGAGCGACCGTGATGAGAAGGGACGTTGCGTCCAGGCAAGTGCCTGCGCAGAAAGTCGTTAGGAGCGGTGGCACGAGGCGACGCGGAAGAGACCTGCGCGAAGTGTTAACTGGAGTTGGCAGCGAAGCGTCCTACTCGCGGACCAGCATCACGTGCGCGATGGCGAGCTCCTGCGAGTGAGTGAGCGTCAACAGCGACCCTGTGGCGCCCATGGCCGCGAACCGCGCCGCGGCGCCGTCGTGGAACATCAGCTGCGGCGGCCCGCCGCGCCGTACGACCTCGATGCCGGTCCAGAACACGCCTCGAGAGAAGCCGGTGCCGAGCGCCTTCATCGCGGCCTCCTTGGCCGCGAAGCGCGCCGCAAATGACGATGCGGCGGTCCGCCTGCGGCGGCAGTAGGCGATTTCCCCCTCCGTGAAGACCCTCGCGAGGAACCGTTCTCCATACCGCTCGATGGCGGCGGCCACTCGCGCAATCTCCGTGGCATCGATGCCCAGACCTATAATGTCCATCGGTCCGTCGATCCTACATGACACTTCCGGTTGTCTCCGATCCCTTCCACTGGACCAGCGAATCCTGGGGACCGGCGCTGCGTTGTCGCGCAATCGACGCTGTGGCACCCCACCTGTTCACGACTCGTACACTCCGGTTGTCATCGACGTCTGATTGGACGACGCTCGCTCGGGCCGTTGGCGCAGCCCAGGTGGTCACGCTGACGCAGGTGCACGGCAGCCACGCGGTCGTCGTCCGGCGCGGTGAGCCGGCCCCGCCAGGACGTCCCGAGGGCGACGTGCTCGTGTCAAACGATCCCGACCTGGCGATCGCGGTTAGGGCGGCCGACTGCGTGCCGCTGCTCATCGCCGATCCACGCACGGGCGCCGTTGCCGCTGTTCACGCCGGATGGCGTGGCACGGCGGCAGGCGCCGCGCGGGTTGCCGTGCAGACGATGGGTGAAGAGTTTGGCGTCGAGCCCGGGGACGTGACCGTTGCGATTGGGCCGAGTATCGGCGCGTGCTGCTATGACGTCGGGCCGGAGCTCATCGACGCGTTCGCGGAGGCCGCCCACGGTCGTCAGTTAATCGATCGCTGGTTCCTGGCTCGGCCGCCCATTCGGGGCAGCGTCGAGCGCCCAGGGGTGCGGCTCGATCTGGAGGGCGCGAACCGGGATCAGCTCGTCGGTGCGGGTGTCAGGGACGACCGCATCCATGCAGCCGGGCTATGCACGGCCATGCACCTGGATGTTTTGACCTCGTTTCGAGCTGAGCAAGACAAGGCAGGTCGGTTGGCGGGAGTAATCAGGGCGCGCGGATAGTTGGAGGGCTCTGTTAGGGCGACCCGCTACCCAACGCTAGGTCGGTTTCCGACGGGTATCCGGAGTTCCCGGGTGGTCCGCCGAACGCACCGACCGCCTGCGATCCGGCCAGAACGGCCGCTGCCGGATCGCGTGATCTGCGCGGTCCCGCACGCGTTCCGATTGCTGGCGGATCTCGTCCGCCCGCTCCAGGATCCCCCGTATATCCTCGGAGGAAGGAGGTTTGCGTTCATCCATTCCACCCAGTAATGAGCAATTCCCGCGCCGCTCGAGCCTCAACCGCCACCACAATCGCCGCGAGGATGCCGAAGCCTGTGAACGTCGCGCGCGCGCCGCATGGCGGCGCGGGCGTGCGGCTCCAGCACAAGGTCGGAGCGCGGCTTTCCGGTGCACAGCAGGACGAAGCCCGCCTCCCGATCCTCGGGGAAATACCGCCGGGATTCCCTGCCGGGCGTTTTCGTTGGGCACGTTGGGAGTTGGATCAAGGATCGAGCTGGGAGTTGGGAGTTGCTGCGGCCAGGTCCATGGCCTCGTTGGCGAGGCGGTCCGCATCCTTGTTCAGCTCGCGCCGCACGTGCTGGAACGTCACGCGACCGATCCGCCGCACCAGCGCGCGCGCTTCCTCGTAGAGCGGCTGCAGCCCGGGGC